>SVUF01000010.1 GCA_015063395.1 Oscillospiraceae bacterium | reverse complement strand
TCCCCTTAAAGATGCAGAAATCTTGGAAAATATCAAAAATTTCTCTATTTTCACTCTTTCTCCCTCGTAGCGGCGATTTAATCAGCGTTTCCCCGGAGGGAGCCTTTATGTAAGCCCGTCTCAACAAAAAACACCACCAAAGAGATTTTCTTGGTGGTGTTCGTGTTTTTTTCGCTAAGAATGCAGAGGCGGGATACCTGCTTTTTGGCAGATAATCCGCGTACCGCTTTGAATATTTTTTATTTTATAGGGAATTACTCAATTTCGGAGTAAAACAAATTTAAAAGGGCGCACTGTTGTAGGGTGCAGCTTTTCCCTGCGGTCGTGGACCGCTTTTTTTGTTCCCAAAAAGCCTTTAGAAAGGATTTTGGTGTATGGTGAAAAAGCTCGTTATAAAAATACAAGCTAATTATCTGACAACAAGGTTAACAAGCTTACCGGGAACTGCAATTTCCTTGACAGTGGTCTTACCTTCGATCCAAGGCTTGATCTTCTCGTCAGCCCTTGCAGCGGCGATCATATCCTCCTTGGTTGCGTCTGCAGGGATCATGATGGTGCCGCGGAGCTTTCCGCAAACCTGAACGGCAACCTCAATTACAGAATCAATGGTCTTTGCCTCGTCGTACTCGGGCCATGCAGTAAGGCTGAGAAGATCCTTTTCTCCAAGGCTTTCCCAGATCTCTTCTGTAAGGTGGGGAGCAAAGGGGCAGAGAAGCTTGATGTAGATCTTGCACTGCTCTTTGGTGAGAGAGCCTGCAGCGGATATATCGTTGATAAGAGTCATGAGAGCTGCAATTGCAGTATTGAACTTCATGTCCTCAATATCTGCGGATACCTTCTTGATGGTCTTGTGGAAGCATGAGTCAAGTGACTCGGAAGCCTTTGAATCATTGATCATTGAGGGAAGCTCTGCAACTCTTTCAAGGAATCTCTTACATCCCTTAACACTGCTGTCCGACCAAGGAGCAGCGGAGGAATAGTCGCCCATGAACAGAATATATGTTCTGAGAGTATCTGCGCCGTATTCGTTGATAACGTCATCGGGGTCAACTACGTTTCCAAGAGATTTACTCATCTTGGAGCCGTCTGCTCCGAGGATCATACCCTGTGCAGTTCTCTTTGCATAGGGTTCAACGGTGGGAACGGATCCGATATCGTAAAGGAATTTATGCCAGAATCTTGAATAGATAAGGTGACGGGTAACATGCTCCATACCACCGTTGTACCAGTCAACAGGCATCCAATACTTGAGCTTTTCGGGATCTGCAAGACAATCGGGGTTGTGGGGATCGATGTATCTGAGGAAATACCATGAAGATCCTGCCCACTGGGGCATTGTATCTGTTTCGCGCTTTGCGGCAGCTCCGCACTTGGGGCATGAGCAATTTACAAAGCTTTCGATCTTTGCAAGGGGGCTTTCTCCGCCTTCACCGGGCTCAAAGTTTTCAACCTCGGGAAGTACCAACGGAAGCTCCTCGTAAGGAACTCCAACGATTCCGCAGTGAGGGCAGTGTACAAGGGGAATTGGCTCACCCCAATATCTCTGACGGTTGAAAGCCCAGTCCTTCATCTTGTACTGAACGCCCTTTTTACCGATGCCCTTTTCCTCAACAAATTCAAGTACCTTTGCAATGGAGTCCTTTTTGTTGGTGTAGCCGTTGAGAAACTCGGAATTTACCATTTCGCCGTCGCCGGTATATGCAGCAACACTGATATCTCCGCCCTTGATGACCTCAATGATATCAATTCCGAATTTCTTTGCAAATTCGTAGTCACGTTCATCATGTGCGGGAACAGCCATAATAGCGCCTGTACCGTAGCCCATCATAACGTAGTCGGAAATGTAGATGGGAATTTCCTTGCCGTTTATGGGGTTGATGGCTGAAAGTCCTGAAAGCTTAACGCCTGTCTTTTCCTTTACAAGCTGTGTACGCTCAAATTCTGTTTTCTTTGCACATTCAGCGCGGTATGCAACAACCTCGTCCATGTTGGAAATACGGCTTGAATATTTATCAATAAGATTATGCTCGGGAGCCATAACCATAAATGTAACACCGAAAAGAGTGTCGGGACGAGTGGTGTAAATTTCGAGGGTCTCCTCTGTATCCTTAAGTGTAAAGTTTACAAATGCGCCCGTTGATTTACCGATCCAGTTTTCCTGCTGCATCTTGATGTTGGGAAGATAGTCAACACCGTCAAGACCTGTAAGAAGTCTGTCGGCGTATTCTGTAATACGGAGATACCAAACATCCTTGGACTTCTGGATTACATCGCTGTGGCAGATGTCGCACTTTCCGCCCTGTGAGTCTTCGTTGGAAAGAACTACCTTACATGAGGGGCAGTAGTTTACAAGAGTCTTATCTCTGAAAACAAGTCCGTGATCAAACATTTTACGGAAGATCCACTGTGTCCACTTGTAGTATTCAACGTCAGTTGTATCAACTGTTCTTGTCCAGTCAAATGAGAATCCAACTTTCTTGAGCTGACTTGTAAAATGTGTGATGTTGGTGTCAGTTACCTGACGGGGATGTACCTTGTGCTTGATTGCATAGTTCTCGGTGGGAAGACCGAAAGCATCAAATCCAATGGGATAGAGGACATTGTAACCCTGCATACGTCTTTTTCTTGAAATTACCTCAAGTCCTGAATAAGCCTTGATGTGACCAACGTGCATACCTGCACCGCTTGGATAAGGGAACTCGATAAGACCAAAAAACTTGGGCTTGTCAGAATTGTCTTTTGCAAGGAATGCCCCTTCTTCTTCCCATCTTTTTTGCCATTTGGGTTCTATTGATTTAAAATCGTACTTCATATTTTTTGCCTTTCTTTAGAGTATTTCGATGAGCAGAGGATCAGTCCTCTGTAATAATATCGGAAATGTCAACCTCGGTTGCCTCATTCCAAAGCTTTTCAAGGTTATAGAAATTACGTGCTTCTCTGTTGAAAATGTGAATGATTACAGGACCGTAATCCATGCATACCCACGAAGCCTCGTTGTAGCCCTCAATGGAAAGGGGCTTTACAGAGCATTCACCCAGCTGAAACTCAAGCTCACCTGCATAACCCTTGATCTGCGTATTGGAGTTACCTGTGCAGATTACAAAATAATCGGTTATGGTGGTGTGATCCTCTACGTGAAGAAGCTTAATGTTTTTTGCTTTTTTGGTGTCGAGGATCTCAATTGCCGCCTTGGCAACGGTGAGGGAATCCTCGGGCGAGATCTCTCTCGGAACAAAAATCTTGTCTTCCATTTTTATCTCCTTATTTATATTTAGTATTTATTTCTTTTTCCAGTGATGATCTTGCTTCGACCATCAATAAGTTTAAGTGTCCGCCGTTTTCCTTGATATGTTCTTCTGTATTTAAAAAGTATTTGTAAAGCGCTTGGTTTATGATATCCTCTGCATTTTCCGGTGTTATATTGTCCCAAAGCCATTTGCGAAGCTCAATGCATGAGGGATATTTTCTTGTTTTTTCCGTATAATCCGCAAGACATAGGATCTTTTCATGTATGGGCATATTCGGTCTTCCAACGGTATGTGAGCGTATGGCATCGCATACAAAATCATCTGCAAGGTGCGGGTAGTTTTCCGCGGCGTATACAGCACCCGTCAAGGAATGAAGGGTTGGAGGCGAATTTATAAATTCCTCATGGGGTATTATACCACGTTTTTTGCAAAAATCAAGATGTTCTTCAAAGGAAAATGAATGAGTTATATCATGGAGCAGTGCCGCCGTCTGTAAGCGAAACAGATCCCTTTCTGAAAGACCTGAGATAATTCCAAGCTCACGGCATTCTTCCTCGCAACCAAGAACATGGGAAAGGCGCTTTTTCAAGATCGGTGCAATGTCCTCACGAAGTTCCTCAAGAAGCTTTTGACAATCATTGGCGCTCATCATTTTCTTTTGGTAACTGTATATGATGTTTTTTTCTTGTCAGTGCCCTTGGCAGCAGGCTTTGTGCCATAGGTCTTTTTCTTCGGTGTGGAAGCCTCTTTTTCAATAAGCTTCATTTCCGAAACATTGTATTTGCGGTTGGTTGAGGAGATCTTGAAAAGCACGAATTTAGAGCCGATGACCTGTACAAGCTCTGCGTCTACAGCGGCGGCAATTCCTTCTCCTGCCTCCTTGGTTGAATATTCGCAGTTGTCGAGGGTCTTGCACTTAATAAGCTCACGGGCTTCAAGGGCGTCCTCGATCTGCTTTAACATATTTTCATTAACCCCGCCCTTGCCAACTTGAAAAATAGTATCAAGTGTCTGAGCCTGTGAGCGAAGCCATGCTCTTTGCTTTGATGAAAGTTCCATATTTGTATTAGCCTTTCGTATTTTATATCGTTATATTTTAGTTGAAAAGACCTGTAAAAATGCTTCAAGAGCGCGTCTGCGGTGTGAAACAGTGTTTTTTTCATCTTTAGACAGCTCTGCAAAGGTCTTTTTATATTCCTCGTAGTAGAAAAGGGGATCATATCCAAAGCCTTCGTCGCCTCTTGGGGACTCAAGTATCACACCGGGACATTCGCCCTTCACGGTAAAGCTTTCGCCGTTTGGAAACCGGCAGGCAATGACTGAAACAAATTTGCCCCCTCTTTTTTCATAGGGAACGCCCTTAAGATTATAAAGCAGCTTTTCGTTATTTTTGCCGTCGTCGCAGGGCTCTCCCGCATATCTTGCGGAATAAACGCCGGGCGCACCGTCGAGATAATCAACGGAAAGCCCCGAATCATCGGCAATTGTGATGTATCCGTAGCTTGAAAGTGCATTGGTTTTTATAAGTGCGTTGCCTTCAAATGTATCAGCGTCCTCGATTATGTCGTCATGGAAGCCAATGTCGGAAAGACACAAAAGCTTAAGATCCGGCACAAGCCCTGCGAGTATATCGTTGATCTCGCGGAGCTTTTTTTTATTGTTTGTTGCAACAAGTATTTCCATATTGCACCTCATTATTCAAAGAGAGCGTTGACAAAGTCAACAGCAGAGAATGGCTGGAGATCCTCTGCCTTTTCTCCGACACCGATGAATTTCACGGGGATATCAAGCTCCTGCTTTACGGAGAAGATCACTCCGCCCTTGGCTGTGCCATCAAGCTTTGTGAGAACAAGACCTGTGATATCGGCAGTGTTTTTAAATTCCTTTGCCTGAATAACAGCATTTTGACCTGTTGTTGAGTCGATTACAAGAAGGTTTTCGCGGCAAGCGTCGGGAAGCTCACGGTTGATTACGCGGTTGATCTTTGCAAGCTCGTCCATAAGGTTCTTTTTGTTGTGAAGACGCCCTGCAGTATCAATTATAAGAACATCGGCGTTTCTTTTCTTTACAGCGGCAATGGCATCAAATACAACAGCCGCAGGGTCAGCACCCTCACCCTGTTTTATAAGATCAACGCCGATCCTATCAGCCCAAACTCCGAGCTGATCGATGGCTCCCGCTCTGAAGGTATCCGCGGCTGCAAGAACCACCTTTTTGCCCTGATCCTTCAGCTGCTTAGCTATCTTTGCGATTGATGTGGTTTTTCCCACGCCGTTTACTCCGATTACAAGAATTACGGAGGGCTTTGTTGAGAGCATGAGAGGGGTGTCCTCACCGATATGCTTTACAAGGATCTCCTTGAGTACATCAAGAGCATCGTCACCGCCTTGAATATTTCTTTCCTTGAGGGCGTCGCGAAGCTCATCAATTATAAGCTCTGTTGAAGAAAATCCCACATCCGACATGATGAGAAGCTCTTCAAGCTCTTCAAGAAGATCTTCGTCAACACGGCGCATGTTTTTTACTATATTTTTGACCTGACCAAAAATTGATTCCTTTGTTTTGGTCAGACCTTTTTTTAATGTTTCAAAAAATCCCATAAATTTCTCCTTTTGAAGATTTATTTAATATCCCGAAGTCCCAACTTTTCCTCAATTTCGTTGACTTCAATTGAAAGAACCGTGGAAATACCCTTTTGCTGCATGGCAACACCGTAAAGTGTATCTGCAAGCTCCATTGTTCCTCGTCTGTGTGAGATTACGATGAACTGAGTTTTGTCCGAGAATTTCTTGGCGTATGTGGCAAATCTCTTGACGTTTACTTCATCAAGAGCCGCTTCAATTTCGTCAAGCAGACAGAAGGGAGCGGGAGTTACTCTGAGTATCGCAAAGAACAGGGCAATTGCAACAAATACCTGCTCTCCTCCTGAAAGAAGGGAAAGGCTCTTGATGATCTTTCCCGGAGGCGCAACACTGATCTCAATACCTGATTCAAGCACATTTTCGGGATCTGTAAGGGAAAGTACACCTCGTCCGCCGCCGAAAAGCTCTGAAAATACTACGGTGAAGTTTTCGTTGATCTTGTTGAAGGTATCAACAAACATGGTCTTCATGTTACGCTCAACATCCTTGACGATTCCCAAATGCTTTGCCTTTGCGTCAACCAGATCGGAATAACCCTTGTCAATGACCTCAAATTCGGCTTTTACAGAGGCATAATCCTCAATTGCGGCTACGTTCACGTCTCCAAGATCCTTCATCTGACGCTTGAGACGGTTCTGCTGAGTGATAAATCCGGGCTTGGTGTCCGCAGTGAGCTTTTCGTGAGGAATCGCTTCTGCGTCCGCATAGGTAAGATCATATTCGTCCCAAAGCAAAGAAAGATATTTGTCCTGCTCGGTGTTTACATAATCCGCCTGCTCCTTTGCTCTTGTGAGAACCTTGAAGCAGTTTTCTCTGTGAGTTGTTTTTTCCTTTATGGAGCCCTTGATCTTGGCATGATCGGTGTCATAGCCAAGGGAGTCCCGACGAAGCTCCGAAACCTCAAGATCAAGCTGTTTTATAAGCTCAGCAAGCTCAATTGCTCTTTCTTTTTCGTCCTTGACAGTTTGAGAAACAGTGATACGTTTGTTCTTTTGTTCTTCAAGCGCATTTATATCCTTTTCCTCGGTTGCACCAAGGGAAAGAGCTCTTTCCTTTGCGGCGCTGATCTCGCGGTTGGTATAATCAAGAGCGGAGGAAAGAGCGCTGATCTTGGAATCAAGGGCGTTCTTTTCGTCAATTATGACGGATCTTGCTTCGTCATTCTTTGTGCGAAGCGCCTTTTCTCTTGAAAGACTGCGCTGAAGCTCTTCAAGTTCCTTTTCCTTTGCTACAATGAGAGCTTCAAGATCAATGATCTTTTGGTTGGAGATGTCCTGTGTCTTGGCAAGCTCGTCAAGCTCGGAAACAAGTCTTGAAAGCTGTATCTTGATGTCCTTGCTGCGGTCCGAAACAAGTCTTGCTTCAAATTCGGAGTTTCGCATAAGCCCTTCGGCAATTTCAAGATCGGATTCAAGGAATGATATATCATCCTCAATATCCTGAGCCTCTTTGTAAAGACTTTGATATTTTTTGTCAATTGCGGCGATTTCTTTTTTCAATTCCTCTGCCTTGAAATTAAGGGAGGCGATCTCTGCACGTCTTGTGAGGATTCCGCTGCTTTGCTTGTGAGAGCCTCCTGTAAATGATCCGCCGGAATTTACTATTTGTCCGTCAAGTGTTACGATTTTGAATCTGTAATCAAAGATATTTCCTATTATTGCCGCAGAATCAATGTCTGTACAGATAACGGTCCTGCTGAGAAGAAAATCAATGACGGGCTTGTATTTTTCATCACATTCAACAAGGCTGTTGGCAACTCCGATGTAGCCCTGACATCGCTTAAGCTTTTCAAAATCTATGTTAAGCTTTAATGGACGCATTGTATTGAGGGGGTAGAAGGTTACAACACCGCCCCGCTCTGCCTTAAGCTTTGCAATTGCCTTTTTGGCTAATTTGTCGGATTGACATACGATGTTCTGGAGGGAAGCACCAAGAGCGCTTTCGAATGCTGTAGAATATTTGGGATCTATGGTGATGATCCTTGATACAGGTCCGTAGATTCCGTCAAGAAGCCCCTTTGAAGCCCATTCCATAACAAGCTTGACGCTTCCTGCAAGTCCGTCAAAATGCTCTTCCATGCGGCGCAGGTTGTTGGCATGGCTTTCAAGAGAGGAAACATTTATAAGGCTTGCTCTTTTTTTCTCATCAAGCTCTGTCATACGTTCCTGAATACCGGCTTTATTTTTTTCAAGATCGCTGATCTTACCTGCAACCTCGTCGACCTTTGCTTGATGTTCTAAAAGGCTTTGAGAGATGCTTTTTTCTTTTTCTGTGTTTTCCTTGAGCTTTTTTCTTTCTTCTGCAATTTCTTCCTTGATGCTTTGGTTCTTGTCATCATTACCGCCCTTTGAGGCGCGCAGCGTTGAAAGCTCAAGCTTGGTGTTTACAAGCTCTGTGTTTTTTTTATCTATTTCTTCTGTAAAGCCTTCGATCTTTTCATCGTTAAGCGTGATTTCGCTTCTGATTATTCGGAGCTTCTCTTCATAGTTTGAAAATTCCTCGCGCAGCTTTTCAAGGGAGGCTTCCGCTTCCATACGCCTTTTGTTCAAGGTGTCGGTGATCTCAACTGATTTATTTCCGCTTTCGCGGATCTCATCAAGCTCCTTTGTGAGTCGTGCAATGTTTTCATCAATATGCACAAGCTCGTTTTCCATAAGGGAGGCAAGATTATCGTGCTTATTTTTTTCTTCCGTATAGGCGCGTATGGTGCTTCTGTTACTATCAATTTTTTCGTTGTTCTGTCTTATAAGCTCGGAAAGTCTTTCGCTTCTTGTTTCAAGAGAAGTTACTTCGTCGTCTGCAATATCATATTCGTGCTGAGCGATCTCGTATTTTTTCAAAAGCTCCTCGGCTCTTGATTTTACGGTGTCAATTTCCCAAAGCCAGATCGCGATGTCGATCTTCTGCTTCTCACCCTTAAGAGCCAAATACTTTTTTGCTTTTTCACTTTGCTTTTCAAGAGGACCGAGCTGCTTTTCAAGCTCATTTCTTTTGATCTCGATTTTTTCAAGGTTGTCCTCTACAATTGCAAGATCTCGTTCTGCCTCATTTTTCTTTGCTCTGTAGCGGGAGATACCTGCAGCTTCTTCAAAAATACTGCGTCTGTCCTCGCTTTTTTTGGAAATGATTTCAGCAATTCGACCCTGACCGATAATTGAATACCCCGATTTTCCAAGTCCTGTATTAAGGAACATATCGGTGATATCGTGGAGTCTGACCTTTTTGTGATTGATGAGATATTCGCTGATACCTGTTCTGTAATATTTTCTCGTGACGCACACCTCATCGTAGGGCACGTTCAGCGGGATCTCACCCTTTGTGTTGTCAAATATAAGGGATACCTCTGCAAATCCCATAGGTCGTCTTGAATCACAACCGCCAAAAATAACGTCCTCCATTTTTGTTCCGCGCATGTTTTTTGAGGAAAGCTCACCGAGAACCCAACGTATAGCGTCGGAAATATTGGATTTACCGCTTCCGTTGGGGCCAACAACAACGGTCATGCCGGGGCTGACATTTATTCTTGTTTTATCGGGAAAGGATTTGAACCCTTGCATTTCAATAAATTTAAGTTGCATCTTTTCTTTACTCTTTTCCTGTCAACAAGCGGCACTCATAACCCTTGAGCGACTTGTCTCCAATAAATTTAACGTGTATATTATAGTTCTTTAAAAAGAACAGCTTGTTTTCTTTTTTATAGCCCGAGGCATCGAATACTCTCTTTGGAGCAACTGCAAAGCGAAGCTGACGGGGATATTCCGGAATGACAAATTTATTTTTTTCAAGCTCTGCAATTATTGCTTTTTTCATGACCTTACCAAAGGCAATGCTTCCAAAGGCCGGGTGGTATGCTCCTGAGGTTACAACGGAGCTGTCCGATAGATTTTCTTGAGCTTGAAGCCCGCATCTGATGCACGGGACTCCGTATTTTTCAATAAGCATCAAAATTTCGGCACTGCGCTCAGCACCTTCGTCAACGGTAAGGGGGGTATAATCTCCGTTTTTCATCATTTCATCAAGCTCTGTTGATGAAAAAACCGCGGTAGGATAGATTCTCACAGCGTCAACCGAAAGCTCACAAAGGCGTTTTGCAGTCATCAGCTCGTCTTCAAGTGTTGATGAGGGGAGCCCAAGCATCATCTGTCCGACAAGATTGAAGCCGTATTCCTTGATAAGTCTGCAAGCTCTTTCGGAATCCTCGGCACTGTGACCTCTTTTTGAGTGCTTCAGTACCTTGTCAGAAAGGCTTTGAATTCCAAGCTCAATGTTTTTGACTCCGTAAAGCTTCAATATTTCGAGGATCTCTTTGTCGATATAATCGGGACGTGTGGAAAGCCGTATTGATTTGACCCTGCCTTCGTCGATATATCCCTTGGCGCATGAAAGAAGATATATCATATCGTTTCTGTCAATGCCCGTAAAAGAACCTCCGAAAAATGCGATCTCTGCTTCGTCTTTTTGGGGATCAACGGTTTTTAAGGCGTTTTCAATGATTTCGGGAACGGATCTGGCATCAAAGGACATTTTGCCGGAAATGCTTCTTTGATTGCAAAAAACACAGGTGTTGGGACAGCCAAGATGGGGGATAAATACGGGTATATTTTTGTGAGCCATTATTTAATACCAAAAAGTCTCAAGGCGTCCTTGGCTGCAGCCTTTTCGGCATGCTTGATGGAAGGGCCTTTTCCGTGACCTATAACATTGGAATTGAGCTTGACCTCAACCTCGAAGGTTTTGTTGTGGTCAGGACCGTATTCGGAAACAGTGCGGTATTCAAGATGCTCCCCGGGACCTTCCTTTTGAATGAGGATCTGAAGCTTGGTTTTATAATCAGTGGAATCTGTGTCGGTAAGAGCGCCGTCAAGCTTATCTGTTATAAATGGAAGAACAAAATTACAAGCAGCATCATAGCCGCCGTCAAGGTAGATTGCGGCAACGATCGCTTCAAAGGCGTCCTCAAGAAGCTTTTTCTTCGTTCTGCCTCCGCTGAGCTCCTCGCCTTTTCCAAGGATAAGATATTCTCCAACATTAAGCTTTCTTGAGTAATCCTTTTCGGAGTCGCCTTCAACTGCTTCAGCTCGAAGCTTGGAAAGATCTCCTTCGGGGGTATCGGGATATTTGGTGAAGATATATTCCGATGTGATCATGGAGAGGATAGCGTCTCCGAGAAATTCCAGTCTTTCGTTGCACTCGCAGGGGATTCCCTTTGCTTTCTGCTCATTTGAGAAAGAGGAATGTGTAAGCGCTGTTGAAAGCAGCTCAATTTTATTAAATTTATATCCAATTGATTTTTCAAGCATTTCAAGATCGTATTTCATTTTATTGCTCCGAGATTTTAATTATTTTGCTCCAAGGCTATGGAAAGCTCTGCCTCAGTCTTGGAGATGATATTGCTTTCAAGCATTTTGATAGCTCCTCTGACGGCATTTTTTATAGCCTTGGCATCGGAAGAGCCGTGGGCTTTAATAACGGGACGGGCTAGTCCCAAAAGTGGAGCGCCGCCCTGTTCCGAGGCATCAAATTGCTTTTTGAATTTTATAAGGTCTTTTTTGATCATTAATGCGGCAAGGGGCTTTTTCTTTAAAATCGGTTTTAAGCTTGACATAAAGAACTTACCCATGCCTTCAATTGTTTTGAGGAAAATGTTTCCCGTAAATCCGTCTGTGACAAGGACATCGCAAATGCCATTCATTACGGAGTTGCCTTCAACATTACCTATGAAATTAATATTCGTGGTGTTGGAAAGAAGCTCATATGCCTGTGTTTGCAAGGGTGTACCCTTGGTGGATTCCGAGCCGTTGTTCAAAAGCCCCACACGGGCATTTTCAACTCCGAAAAGGTTCTTCATATAGATGCTTCCCATAATTCCGAGCATCTGCATATACTCGGGGCTCAGGGATATGTTGGCACCCGAATCCAAAAGAAGAACGGGTGTTTTAAATGGAAGCACGGTTGCGATGGCACTGCGGCGCACATTGTTTATTTTTGGAACATAGAGAGTGGCTCCTGTATGTAATGCACCGGTGCTTCCTGCGCTGACAAAGGCATCAACCTCACCGTTTTTTAAGAGATCAAATCCAACTCTGAGTGAGGACTCGGGACGTGATCTGACACTGATTGGAGGGTCTTCCATGGATATGGCATCATTTGCGTTGTAGATCCTTATGCACGAAAGATCAAGAGCCTCTTTTTTTGCAATTTCAAGGATAAGCTCCTCTTTGCCTACAAGGCAAACCTCAGCGTCAAATTCTTTTGCGGCAAGAGATGCGCCCCTCACCGCTTCAAGTGGGGCGTGATCTCCGCCCATAGCATCTATCAGTATTATCATAATTAGCCTTTTCTTTAAAGTAATGATTAAATGGAATATTTTTCTTTGAATTCCGTAAGGAGCTGTATACTGCGCTTTGCATATTCAGCATTTCTTGCGGCTTTACCGCCCTTGACCTTATAACCAAGGGGCTCGATGATTCCGAAGTTTGCATTCATGGGCTGGAAAGAGCCTGTAGTTCCGCAAGAAACATATCTTGCCATACAGCCAAGCTCGGATTCAACGGGGAAGAGCAGAGTTTCTTGTCCAAGGGCAAGTCTTGCTGAGTTGATTCCTGCAACAAGTCCCGAGCCCGATGACTCAACATAGCCCTCCACTCCGGTCATCTGTCCTGCAAAAAATATTCTATTGTTTGATTTCAGTGAATAATCCCTGCCGAGAAGCCCCGGAGAATTCAGGTAAGTATTTCTGTGCATAACTCCGTATCTGAGAAATTCCGCATTTTCAAGTCCGGGGATCAGTCGGAATACACGGCGTTGCTCCTCAAAAGCGAGGTGAGTTTGGAAGCCTACAAGATTGTACATAGTTCCCTCTGCATTTTCAGCACGGAGCTGAACCACTGCAAACGCTTCTTTTCCTGTTGAGGGAAGAGGAAGTCCCACAGGCTTCAACGGTCCGTAAAGCAGGGTATCATAGCCTCGTTTAGCCATGACCTCCACAGGCATACAGCCTTCGAACACAGTAAGATCCTTTTGACTTTCCTTGTCAAAATCATGGAGCTCTGCTTCCCGTGCTGAAATCAGTGCATTGTAAAATACATCGTATTCCTCTTTTGTCATTGGGCAGTTATAGTAGCATGCCTCGCCCTTACCGTAACGGGAAGCAAGAAAGGCAATGTCCGTATTAATTGTTGCCCTGTCCACTATAGGAGCGGCGGCGTCAAAAAAGTGGAGGGACTGAGGGGCAAGATTTTCCTTGATGTAAGCGGAAAAGCTGTCCGATGTCAAGGGACCTGTTGCGATCACGGTAATTTCGTCATCCGGAAGTGAGGTGATCTCCTCGTTTTTTACCGTGATCAGCGGATTATTTGTAATTTTATCTGTAATATATCGTGAAAATTTTTCTCTGTCCACAGCCAAGGCGGAGCCGGCGGGCACAGCATTTGCATGTGCCGCTTCCATGATGATGGAATCAAAGATTTCCATTTCTTTTTTTAAAAGTCCTACGGCATTTTCGATCTGCTCCGATCTCAAGGAGTTGGAGCAAACAAGCTCGGCAAAGCCGTTTGATTTGTGAGCAGGTGATTTTTTGTGGGGCTTCATTTCATAAAGCGTAACAGAGCACCCGAGCCTTGCGGCTTGGTGAGCAGCCTCACAGCCTGCAAGACCTGCTCCGATAACATTAATATGGGGCATATCAGCTCTCCTTGATCTCTTCGTCCGTCATTTCTTTTTTGAAATTACACTTTGCTGTGTGGCAAACAAGCATGTTTTTTGCCTTTTTACAGTAGAGTATCTCTCCGCATTTGGGGCAGATCTCCTTTGTTGGAATGTCCCATGATGAAAAATCGCAGTCGGGATATCCGGAGCAACCGTAGAAGGTGCGTTTTTTGCCGCGGCGAACAATGACATCCTTTCCGCATTTGGGACATGGAACCCCTAAGTTTGTCTGAATATTAAGGGTGAAGTCGCATTTAGGGAAGTTGGAGCAGGCATAGAATTTGCCAAATCTTCCTTCTCTGAGAAGGAGGGGTGCGCCGCAGGAATCGCAGATCTTGTCTGTGATCTCGGGCTCTGCCTGTTCTTTCTTTTCTTTTTTGCCGTCTTTTGCAAGGGGCTTTGTGTTTTTACACTGCGGATAATTGGGACAAGCGGCAAACTTACCGAATCTTCCCGATTTGACAACCATGATCTCTCCGCATTTGTCACAGATGATGTCTGTTTGTTCCTCGGGAATTTCGATCTTGGTATTTTCCGTTTCCTTCATGGCAACATCAAGCTCTGCGGCAAAGTTTTTATAGAATCGTGAAAGAACCTCATTCATGTCAGAAGCACCTGTTTCGATGCTGTCAAGGCTGTCCTCCATATTTGCCGTGAATTTGTAGTCAACGATCTCGGGAAAATATTTTGTAATGACATTTGTTGTAACATCTGCAAGACTTGTTGGAACAAGCATTTTGCCCTCGCGCTTTGCATAGTTTCTTGTAATTATAGTGTTGATTATAGTAGCATAGGTTGAGGGGCGTCCGATGCGCTTTTCCTCAAGGAATTTAATGAGGGTCGCTTCCGTGAATCTTGGAGGCGGTTCTGTAAAGTGCTGTGAAGGGGCAAGGGAAACAAGAGGAGTGGTCTCTCCCGATGATATTACGGGGAGAGCTCCGGATTTATCCTCGTCATTCTCGGAGCCTCCGTCAGTGCCTTCCTCATAAAGTGCCAAGAATCCCTTGAATTTAGGTGTTGAACCTGAAGCCTTGAAAATGGAGGTGCCGTTTTCTATATCGGCGTTTACCGTGTCAAAGCTTGCGGAAGCCATCTGACTTGCAATAAATCTATCCCAAATAAGATTATAGAGCTTGAACTGATCCGATGAAAGATTTTTTTTGATCTTTTTGGGAACATAGTCTATGCTTACGGGACGTATCGCCTCGTGAGCGTCCTGCGCTCCGTTAGCGGATCTATAGTTTCTCGGAGTTGAGGGGTAATATTCCTCGCCGAATTCTGAGACAATATAGTTTTTTGCCGCTTCCTTTGCACTGTCGGATATACGCAACGAGTCAGTACGCATATAGGTTATAAGACCGTGAGTACCGCCGAGAGCAGAGCCTAAATTGATACCCTCATAAAGCTCCTGTGCAACCTTCATTGTTTTTGATGAGGAAAATCCCAGCTTTCTGTAAGCCTCCTGCTGAAGTGTTGAGGTTATAAATGGAGGCGCGGGATGGCGGAGCTTAAGTGACTTTTTCACACTTTTTACAGTATAATTGTCGGAAAGGGAAGCGATGAGCGCGTCCACCTCTTCTTTTGAGGAAAGGTCTCGTTTTTTACTGTCTCCCCAATATTTTGCCTGAAATGGCTTTCCTTCTGAATTGGTAAGGTTGGCAATGAGGGTCCAGTATTCAACGGGGACAAAATTGTTGATCTCGTTTTCTCTTTCTGTAAGTATTCTTACAGCCGCAGACTGAACTCTGCCTGCGGAAAGACCGCTTCTGATGGATTTCCAAAGGAATGGACTGAGCTTGTAGCCAACGATACGGTCAAGAATACGTCTTGCCTGCTGTGAATTAACAAGATCCTCGTCAATTGAGCGAGGGGACTTTATTGCCGCCTTTACCGCTGTTTTGGAGATCTCGTTAAATGTGATACGCTTTGTTTTTTCAGGGGGAAGCTTTAAGGTTGCGGCAAGATGCCAGGAGATCGCTTCACCCTCGCGGTCAGGGTCAGTTGCAAGGTAAACAACGTCTGCCTTTTTAGCCTCTGCAATAAGTGACTTGATGAGTGTACCCTTTCCTCTGATGTTTATATAATGTGGTTCGAAATTGTTTTCAATGTCAATTCCGAGAGTGCTTTTCGGCAGGTCGCGTACGTGGCCTACGGAAGCTACTACCTTGTATGATGAGCCGAGATAGCTCTTGATAGTACCCGCTTTTGAAGGGGACTCCACGATAACAAGATGAGTTGATGCCATCTTTGATTTATCCTTTCGTTTATAATCTGTATATTTCTTTTGTTAATTATATCTGATTAGCGCTATATATATTCGCGGTGTTTATTTAAGCTTATATTTTCCGTCGGAGTCCTTTTCTATGATTTCTTGGAGCTCCAGCATCGATATTGCCGTAAGTAAATTGCCAAATGGTATATTGAGAGCCTGTGAGATATCCTCCGATGTCATCGGTCCTTTTGAAAGAGCCTTGACCATGGAGAACATGGGCTCACCCAGGGATATATAGCTTTCCTCTGAAAATTCCTTGTCGGTATTATCATGTAAAGCAGGCGGCTCTGCGCAGACAATAGATGCTTTGTTGCTTTTTCTTGATCTTCCCGTATTTTTGATTGCCTTTGTTTCCGGCAGAGAGATATTCTGCAGGTGTCTGCGCTTTGTAATGTGTGCAAATTTGATCTGACTGCCGTAGCGCTCGCTGTAGAATTTTATGATGTCCTCAGCCTCTGTTACGGTATTAGCGCCGCTTTTAAGAAGTCCGTTGGAGCCCTTGTTATTGTATTCACCGTTGGGTCCCGGTACTGAAAAAACATCTCTTCCTTGCTCAAAGGCGTGGCGGGCGGTGTTGAGAGAGCCGCTGCGCTCACCTGCCTCAATGACCAGGGTACCAACGGAAATACCGCTGACGATTCTGTTTCTTACGGGAAAATGATGTCCAAGAGGAGGTGTTCCCGGTGAGAATTCTGAAATTATTGCACCTTTTTCACATATTTCGTCATAAAGATCTGCATTTTGAGAGGGATAGATCACGTCAATACCCGAGCCTAAAACCGCAATGGTGGAGCCCATGGCATCAAGCGCAGCTCTGTGAGCGATGCTGTCAATGCCAAGAGCCATACCGCTTGTAATGATCATGCCGCTTTTGGAAAGATCATAAGCAAATTCGTAGGCACAGCGTTTTCCAACCTCTGTCATTTTACGTGTTCCGACTGTTGCGATGGATATTTTGGCGCTCAGATCGGGAAGCTTACCCTTCATATAGAGAACAAGGGGACATTCGGGTGTTCTGAGAAGAATTTTGGGATATTGGCTGCTGTCCGGTGTAATAATGCTTATGTTGTTTTTTTCACAGAATTCAAGAATTTCCTTGGCTTTGTCAAGGCTTTTGTCCTTGAGCTTGCCAAGCTGTCTTGCAGTCAGTACCTTGAGGTCTGATATTTCCCCGTAAAGCTCGGGGTCGTAGATGTATAGCGGGTCACAGCTGCAGACCTCAATGATCTCCGAGGAATTTTTTGTACCTGCTCCAAGCAGAAGTGAAAGCCAGACCCAATACAGTGTTTTATCGTTCATAATTGTTCTCCGTAAATAAGTATAAAAACTTAATTTTTACGTCCCTTATACATTTCCCATATAAGAATTGTTGAAGCAACGGAAGCGTTAAGTGATTCAGCTCCGCCGGGCATTGGAATTATCAAAGGGGAAGTTGACGCTGAAATAATGTCATCAGGAAGCCCGTGCCCCTCGTTTCCTATTATGAATACTGTTTTCTCATCACAGCAAAGCTCATCCAGGGAAAGTGAATTTTCCATAAGGGCAGTAGCATATACCTTAAAGCCCTGACCCTTAAGTGCGGTAACAGCTTCAACTATATCGGGGCATATCGTGATCTTTTGTGAAAACAAACAGCCCATGGAAGCTCGGATAGTCTTTTCGTTGTATATGTCAGCGCAGTCAGCTGAGAGGATCACTTCGTCGATTCCAAATGCGAGTGCGGTACGGATTACAGTTCCGAGATTACCCGGATCCCTCAGTGAATTTAAAATTATTTTACTACCATTTATATTATTAATATATATTGTAGCAAGTTTGTGAAATTTGTCAATAGCTTTTGCAATACAAAAAACGCCGGAAGGCGATTTTTCTGAAGAAATTTTTTGATAAACACCTTCAGTAACACAAATTTTCCGAACAGAGTCGGGAAGCGGTTCTGCAAGATGCTTTTTACCTTCCGTGAAAATAACACTGACAAGGGGAACTTTTCTTGCTATAGCCTCATGAAAAAGCTTTACCCCTTCAAAAATAAAAACGCCGTCCCTGTCGCGATTCTTTTTGTCGTGAAGAGAATTACAATAAATGATGTATTCGTTGTTACGTGATGATATGAATTCCATAATAATACCTTTAAAAAATAATCATTGACAGAAAAAACCGGCATAGGAATCCGTATCCTTTTTGCCGGTTTGTTTAGATTAGTTTAATGCAGCCTTAGCCTGTTCAACGATTGCAGCAAAAGCTTCCTTGTCGGAAACTGCGATCTCAGCAAGCATCTTTCTGTTCATTGTGATACCAGCCTTCTTGAGACCGTTCATAAGCTGTGAATAGTTGATTCCGCAAACCTTAGCCTGTGCGGAAATTCTTGTGATCCAAAGAGCTCTGAAGTTTCTCTTTCTCTGCTTTCTTCCGATGTAAGCATAGTTACCGCTCTTCATTACGGCCTGCTTAGCCATCTTAAAGTGCTTGCTCTTTGATCCCCAATAACCCTTGGCAGCTTTCAATACTTTATTTCTTCTTTTGCGCGTCATCATAGCGCCCTTAACTCTTGCCATTTTTAAATCCTCCCTCTACTATCTCTTAGAATTTCTGAATAAGTGTTTTGATTGCGGAAGTCATTGACTCGCTGAGGTAAGAAGCCTTGCGGAGATTTCTCTTACGCTTTGCTGTCTTAAGACCGAGCTTATGACGGTGATGTGAATGGTTCATCTTGATCTTTCCGCTTTTTGTAAGGGAAAATCTCTTTTTTGATGCACTGTGTGTTTTGATCTTAGGCATGATTGGAACTCCTTTCAATATCAATCCTTGGATTGACTGTCTGTTTTATCTCACAGACTGTAGTATTTTTGACTTTTTTGTTTTGTGTGCTAATGCTTACTGCTTTTTGGGAAGAAGGAACATTGTCATGTTCTTTCCTTCAAGCACGGGCTTTTTATCAACCGTTCCTACCTCTTGGCATAACGCGGCAAATCTTTCAAGAAGCTCAGCTCCGATTTCTGTATGCGTCATCTGACGGCCTCTGAACCTTACGCTTACCTTTACTTTGTTTCCGCTTGTGAGGAATTTTTTTGTCTGGTTTGCTTTTGTGTTGAAATCGTTTACGTCGATAAGAACTGAAAGCTGGATCTCTTTGACTTCCATCTTGGTCTGCTTCTTTTTTGCTTCCTTTTCTCTCTTGTCGCGAGTGAAGCAATATTTGCCGTAGTCCATGATACGACAAACAGGACAAGCTTGGTTAGCCATAAGCACAAGGTCAAGACCCTCGTCATAGGCTCTGTCAATTGCTGCTGAAAGCTTGAGAAGTCCGAGCTGCTCACCGTCGTCAGCAATAACTCTTACCTCTGTGGAAGGGGATATACCCGCTTCGTTAATAATTTCCTCGTTAATAAAAAGGTCTTTGGAATTTTTCGGTTTGATGTAAATCACCTCATAAAATAAAAAATGTATGCAAAGCAAAACTCCCCGCATACACAACGTCCAATGAAAAAACATCATCGGTAAAAACGTATCAACCCGAGTCATTCATGGATGCTGAGGTGAGAGGGATACTCTGCTTCTTTGTCCTCGGTATAATATCATACTTTTTCTCATTTGTCAATAGGCTTTTTAGATTTTTTTAAAAAAATATGGGGAAGCTTTCCAAAAGATTAAAAGCTTCCCCTGAAAAAGTAATTTCAGCTATTATTTCTTCTTATGTAAAACCTCTGTTTTGAGCTTTGTGAAATAAGACTCAAAATCCACTGATCTTTCATTTACTATTTCCTTGAAATTATCCTTGAACATATTATCTTTTATGAAGCTTGTGATCTTTTCTTCATAATAATTCTCATAAGAAATAGAGGGATTGGTGATTACATTTACATTTTGAATACAGTACAGCGCCATTTCGCCCATTTTCTTGCCGTGGTCGCAGTAACACATGGGAACGGAGTTTTCAACTGTTTCCGCATTAACGTTCTTCTTTCCCCAAAAAGCCATGAATTCAAGAGCAGCCGTTGCAGCGCCGATGTTTTCACATCCGCTTAGTATTCCAAAAACATTGCTTTTACCGTAAACCGAGGTTGAATATGATGCGTTTTCATCGTATTTGGGAAGGGGAACCATAAAATAATCGGTATTTGCCGTGCGTTTTTCCATAATTTCCAAGCCATCGCCAACGGTAGCGAATACTGTAAGGCAGCTGCCCTCTGCAAATTTATCTATGGGCGTTGTGGGGTTGTTGTCGGTCAGAATGATATTGGAAAAAATTCCGTTGTCGGAAAAGAGAGCCTTGCCCCTTTGCGCAGCGGCGGAAAGCTCATTTGCGTTCAACGAAAATCCTATGTCAAGCCCGCCGCTTGCCATTACTATATCCGAGGTGTTTCCCAAGGCACTGTCAAGACCGTAAGATACTATTCCTCCAAGCTTAGCCGCATTTTCATAGGTCCACTTACCTGACTTGACAAGCTGGGCAAGATCGGAATATCCTATAGCTTTTTCTATTTCCTCGGTGTGTTGTTCCCATAAAGAGATATTTACAAAGGAAACGAGCATGTTTTCGGTACGCTCAAGGGATATATCTCCCGTGATCCAATAGGACTTACCGTCCACCGTCAGGGCATTGTATGAGTTCATATCCCAATAGGATGCGTCAAGGTCGATGAACATATCCTTTTCGGGAATTGTATTGTAGTCAATGAATCTGCCTTCATTTTCTCCAAAGGCAAGACCAAGATCATAGTATTCATAAGCACCAACTATGTCGTATTTCTTATCGGGAGAGGCAAAGAATAAACGCATATGCTCTGTCATTTCTGCCGGAGTGAGAAAATGTGACTCCCCGATGACAATGCCGTAGGTATCCTTCATTATTTCGTTTCTCATAGCCACAGCCACATTTACACTGTAGGTTTCATCACCGCCTTCGGGAAGCTGAATGGAACGGAAGGCAGTCTCACCTCCGCACATAATGAAATTGAGCTCCTCGCCGCCGAAATTCATACCATCGATTTTGACGGGCGTAGATAAATTGCCAGAGGGCTTTGTAAGAGGAGATTCTGCTGTGGGTGCGGGAGTTAAGGTAAGCTGTTGATTTAAGCATGATGTCATTGGGATAATAAGCATTAACAATACGATAATTATAGACATTACTTTTTTCATCGATATCACCTCTTTGATTTTATTATACAGCAAATTCTTTTTTTGTCAATACTCAATATAAAAACGCCCATTTGAAGGCATAAAGCTCAAAAAGGGCGTAATTTGTTTTTTATTTTCCAAGTCTTTTTTCTATGTAATCCCAAACCTCCGAGGGCTTGATTCCGAGTGCCAAGGCAAATTCCTCACAAATGATCTTTTCGTTTTCTCTCATAAAGCTGAGATCAAAAATATGGGGCTTTTTCGCATTTTTGTCGGCGGGGATCTGTCTTTTTTTGATTTCAATTACTGCTCCGAGGATCTTTGCGCGGTCGCTGCTTGATTTGATGTCGCTGTAATACTGCTTTCTTTCGTCGGCATCGGCGATCCATACACTGTCCGTTTTTGAAAGCTTTATCAAAACAGCTTCGATCTCCTCAGAGGAGAGGATCTTTTTCATTTTTGAAACCAAAAGCTCGTTGTCTACGGGAACGTATACCCTTGCGGTCTCCTTATAAATTGGACGAAGTACATAGTATTTTGCCGCTTTTCCCGAAAAGTTTTTTTCGGTAATTTCTGCAAGCTTGCATACTCCTTCGTTTCTGTACATTACCGTATCTCCGATGTTAAACATTATCTACCTCTAAAATTAATATTTGCGAGAGAACCTCGCACAAATATTATATCAAAAAACACAAAATAATTCAAAGGTGAAAATGCACAAAAAAACATGGAAAAACATGGTGGGTTCTGAGGGCAAAAGGACTAAAGCAGGGCTTCAAATCGGGTTTTGTGGTTTATGAGCCCATCCTTTTCGTAAGTGAGGGACATTGTAAAAAACGGGGCTTTGTCCCAAAACAGCTCAAGGAAAATACGGTCGCCCTCCCACATTGGCAAATCTTGAATACGTTCCTTTTCAATCCACTCGAGTGTTCCTTCGTCACAATCGGAAAGATTACCAAAAAGCCCTTCGGCGCGGTAAAGGTACATACATTCGTCCTCATACTCATCGGAATAGAAAAAGATCTGTCCTGCAAGGATCATTTTTTCGGCAGTGAGTCCTGTTTCCTCAAAAAGCTCACGGGAGGCGCATTCGCATGGCAATTCACCCTTTTCAAGATGACCGCCGATTCCGATCCATTTGCCGCCGTTAGGGTCATTTTTCTTACGGTTTCTGTAGAGCATCAGATATTTGCCGTCCTTTTCGGGATAGCAAAGAGTAGTGATCTTCATTTTAAAAATCTCCTTTCAATGCTTTTATGTCATTTTCGTCAATGACGGAATAATTTATTACAAAGGTGTTGAGGTATTCTTCCGAGGGATTTTTGCAGAAGTTCAAAAGCGGGATCGCAAATCCCATTTCAACAAGAGTGCCGATGACCTTGGGGCAATCATCGGGATCCTTTAGCCGTACGAGCATATTTGTGCCCGTTACGGAAGGTAGGATTTCAATATGCTTTGCGGTATTACCATCAGAGAGTATTTCCACGATCTGTGTTTTTTTCTTTTTGTAGGCAGCCTTCAGCCGACTGAGGTATCTTTCAAAATAACCGCCGCCTATGAACTTTGCAAGGGTATATTGCTCAAATGCCGTAACTGTACAGGAAAGAGAGCCTAATTTTGTGTGAAGAATTGAGGAAAGCTTTTCGGGTAGCACAAGATATCCAACTCGGAAAGAAGGAGCAACCGTGCTTGTAAAGGTGTTCATATATATGACCCGTCCTGTTGGATCAATGGTCATGAGAGGGTCAATGCGTCTGCCCGACAGACGCAGCTCTGAATCAAAGTCATCCTCAATGATATATCTTTCCTCGGAGGCGGAAAGCCATGAAAGAAGCTTTTGGCGTCTTGAAATCGTCATGACATAGCCTGTGGGAAAATGATTCTGCGGGGAAATGTGGAGAACTGATGCGCCGCTTGAAAAAAGAGATTCGGGGATCACTCCCTCAAGATCCGTAGGCAAGTATCTGACAGGCGCGCCGCCAAGGGAATACAGGGTGGGGATCTTTTTGTAGCCCGGATCTTCTACAGCATATATTTTGGTTCTGCCAAGAAGGGTCAATATAAGGGTGGAAAGATATTCTGTGCCTGCGGCAATGATAATTCTATCAGGATCAACGGATATGCCAATGGAGCGGTAAAGATACCGAGAGATCTCCCGGCGAAGCTCCACAACTCCCTCGATGGGCATGCGGTCAAGTATACGGTCTTGGTACTCGGAGATTACATTTCGCATCAGTCGGCTCCAGACAGAGAAGGGAAAAAGTGATTTCTTTTCATCTTCTGTACTGATTTGGGGGCGGGGGGATTCTGTTTTCACAAGTGGCTTTTTTGTGGGAGAAACTATATTTTCGGAAAGATCCTCGGCAAAATAGCCTCGGCGGTATTCTGCGCGGATGTAGCCCTCGCTGAGAAGCATGTCATAGGCATTTTGTACCGATGTCAAGCTCACTCCGCAGGAGGAAGCCATTGCTCTTTTAGATGGGAGCTTTTCAAAGGGACTGATTTTCCCTGAAAGAATATCGTCCTTCAGTGATCTGTATAGAAATTCCGAAATGGTCAAATTTCCTTTTTTTTCAATTGAATACATCATTTCACCTCATCTGGTATCTTGTAAAATAATGAAATTGGATATTTAAAAGATACCACAACAGTATTATAATACATTTAAAGACAAAAATCAACACTTAATTTTAAGGAGATATAGAAAATGAAAAGAATTTTAACAGTTCAGGATATCTCATGCTTGGGAAAATGCTCACTTACAGTTGCTCTTCCCATAATTTCCTCAATGGGAATTGAAGCGGCAGTGCTTCCCACGGCAGTCTTGTCCACACATACGCAGTTTTCAAGATTTACCTTCAGAGATCTGACAGAGGACATAAAGCCCATTCTTGACCATTGGAAAGAAGAAAAGGTTGGTTTTGACGCCCTTTATACAGGATATCTTGGTTCGGGAGAGCAGATCGACCTTATGAAAGGAATGTTCCGCGATTTCGGAGAGGGAGTTTTGAAGTTTGTTGACCCCGCAATGGGAGACAACGGAAAGCTTTATGCAGGCTTTGATATGGATTTTGCCAAGGAAATGGGCACACTTTGTGCGGTTGCAGATGTGATCGTACCTAATATGACAGAGGCTTCATTTATGCTTGGTGTAAAATATGAGGAAAAGGCAAATGCTCATTATTATCTTGATATGATCAACGAGCTGAGAGGGCTTGGAGCGAAGAGCGTTGTGATCACAGGCGCTTCTCTTGAAGATGGTAAGCTTGGAGTTATAGGATATGATGACAGCACCAAGAGTAATTTCAGTTATTTCACAGAGGAGATAAAGGCGAGATTCCACGGAACAGGGGATATATATTCATCTGTATGCCTTGGCGGACTTGTTGCGGGTAAATCACTTCTTGATGCATCAGCATTGGCGGCGGACTTTACAGCCCTTTCCATACAGAAGACCCTTGAGGATGAAAAGGGCAATTGGTACGGCGTAAACTTTGAGCAGGCGATCCCCATGCTTGTTGAGAGACTTAAATAAAAAATATAATAAATTATTAAGCGGAAACGGAGAACTGAGCGACACGTTTTCGCTTTTTTACTTTATAGGAAATTGCGGAGCTTGGAATAAACGCATTTAAAAAGGCGCACTGTTATAGGGGACAGCTCTCCCTGCAGCCGTGGGCTGCTTTTTTACTTTATAGGAAATTGCGGAGTTTGGAATAAAACGTATTTAAAAAGTCGCACTGTTGAGGTGTACAGCTCTCCCTGCAGCCGAGGGCTGCATGTTTTGGGATAATCGATGTGTTTTTGGGATAATTAACGTTGTTTTCGGCTGTTGGTAATATTGACAAAATATATGAAATATGATATACTTTAATTGGAAAAAAATACAAAGGCGGGTGGCAGTATGGAAAGCGAAAACAGGAGCCTGCCGTCTCGGTGCTGTGTGTGAGGTGCCGAAAGCGGCACTATAGAAATCATTGGCGTCACACAGATGTCAAAAGCACCAAGGTCAGCAATTGACATTTTGGAACTTTGACCTTTAATAATAAATACTATGGGATTGCCGGAACAGTATGAATTTTCGTGGCATGAAAAGGATGGTGGATACCGTTGTGTCATGGAATTATTTGAAAAAGATTGTGCTGTGGGGTTTTACAGGAATCTTTTAAACAATGATGGCAATGCAATGAATGCATTTTGCGCTGAATGCTTATCTGAAATTGATCGCTTAAAAGAATCAAGTATACAATATATAGGCAATTTAGGAGGAGAACAATAATGAAAAAAATAATATGTATAGTTTTAATAATTTGTATGTGTTACACCACAGTATCTTGTTCGGAGACACCGTCTGAACCAACCGAAACAACGGTGCCGACTGTGACACCTGAATTGACAGAAACACCCATCACTGAACTTTTATCTAAAATCGAATATAAAATATATGCTGAGAAATCTTGGACGGAATTAGACAGTATTGATACAGGCAGAACTAATTATCCCAATTATTATGATGATTTTTTTTATTTTTCATTCGATTATTTTAATGTTGATAAGCTTGATGAGCACACCAAAACAATAACCTTAAATGGAAAAGAAATCGTAGCTGACTACCAACAAAGTATTTCGCTGACGAACTTTAACTTAAAGCCGTCGGGAATAATTTGGGATGTTTACGAAGCGACAATTGATGGGCACAGATGTGAATTTGAGGTTGAGCGTAATACTTCAAGATTAATTAGTTTTCGTGACTTGGATCGTAACGAATACAAAGGAGCAAAAAGAATTAATATTTCAGAAGCGGAAGAAATAGCTCGTGACTGTTTGGAACAGAATTTCGGAAAAAATATACTTGATGGATTAGAAGTAAGATCCAGTGCAGATAAAGTAAAATTAGAAAAAGAGTACTATATAGTTTTCGAAAAAATAATTGGGGGAATTGAAACTGATTTCCATTATTCTGTTTATGTTGATATATTTGGAAATGTTGTAAGCTTCTATAATGATTATCATCCGGAATTTGATGAGTCTAAATATCCTGTGAAAGATTATCCCCAGCTTATCAGTGCTGCAAAGGAAAAATTACTGGAATCTGTTCCTCAAAAATACAAAGTAACCGGAGAGCCGTGGCTCAAACGCGATGTTGTTACAGGAGTATACTATTTATGCTATTCTTTTAGTTGCGAGATCCATAATGATGAAACATCAAAAACTGAGACTTACAAAATGTTCTTTTATATCAACATTTTTTGACTTGAAATCTCCCGAGTCTCAGTGCCAAAGAAACTGAATGACAAGCGAAAATCCCACTTGAATTTCTGACATAACAAAAACCAATCATCCACCGAATTTAACCTCGGCAGATGATTGGTTTTCTTTTTTATGATTTATAAATTTTATACAGTAAATTCGTTTTTCAGCTTGATGCCGTCTTTTTCAAGACTACCAACAATTCCGTTTACAACTGCAAGAACCTCTTCCTTGGTGAGAGTTCTTTCGGGGTGTGAGAAGAGAAGACGAACGGTGATTGATCTTCCGTTGTCATCGGCATAAACGTCGGTGACCTTTACGTCCTTGATAAGAGTGCAGTTAGCATCTGAGATAGCCTTTGCGATGGGAGCATAGGTATCGGAAAGGAATGAAAGGTCGATCTCGATCTCGGGGAACTTGGAGGGCTCTGAATACTTGATGCTTACATTCTTGATTGATGCAAATGCGTCAACATCGATCTCGGCATATACGATAGCCGCCTTTTTGTCGATCTTCTTTGCAACTGTAGCATTTACAACTCCGATCTGTCCAAGAAGAACATCGTTGCAATAGATATTGTTGAGGTTCTTTGGGTGCTGATATGAGCTTGTAGCTTCAGCTTTTTCAAATCTCAGGGGCAGGTGCTTGATATCATCGGCAATAACTGCAAGCATATCGCGAAGCTCAAAATAGATCTTTTCAGTATCCTTTGTCTTGCTGAACTTAGTGATGGCAAGCTTCTTATATTCACGGCAAGCACCGTTTTCGTCAACGCCGTCAACCGTTCTGCCCACCTCAAAAATGGTGAAATCGGAAGCATAGGCGGTATTGTACTTAACCTGACAAAGCTGTGTGGGAACAATTGATCTTCTGATGGTTTTGATGTTGGGGTTTGTTGCGTTTACAAGCTCAACATTGGGCTCGATCTCAATTCCCAGAGCTTTGTATTCATCATAGTAAGCCCAAATGTATGAATGAACCTCGTGAGCGGAATATCTCTTTACAAGGGTGTCCTTGATTCTGTTTTCATCTGACTTTTGTGTGGACTCGCGGACGGGATAAAGGGGAGCCTCTGCTGTATGAACGTCAAAGTTGTCATAACCGTAGATTCTTGTGATCTCCTCGATAATGTCCGCCTTGATGGTTACGTCCTTTGTGGCTCTCCAAGAGGGTACGTCAACAGTAAACTCATCATTTTCAAGCTCAACGCCAAATCCAAGACTGCGAAGTGTCTTTACAATGGTGTCATTGGAGATCTCAATTCCTGTATAGCGGTTTACGAACGCTTTTGTAAATGACAGCTTAACCTTGGGGTATGTGAAAGCCTGTTCATCGGTAAGCGATGATACGACTACAGCGCCGCTGTCAATATCTGTAAGGAGCTTTACAAATCTTGCAATAGCGGTAACGGTCATTTCAGGGTCAAGGCTCTTTTCGTAACGCATGGAAGCGTCTGTACGGTGGGAGAGTCTTACTGTTGACTTACGGATGGATGCCGCGTCAAAGGTAGCGGATTCAAGAGTAAGGGTGGAGGTATCCGCAACGATCTCGGAATCAAGACCGCCCATGATACCTGCAATTGCAACGGGTGTATTTCCGTTACAGATCATAAGTGTATTTTCGTCAATATTACGTTCAACACCGTCAAGTGTTTTAAAGGTAAAGGGAGTGTCAAAGCGCTTGATGCGGATCTTTTCAACCTTTCTGGAGTCAAAAGCGTGCATGGGCTGACCCATTTCAAGCATGAGATAGTTTGTAAGGTCTGCAAGGAAGTTGAGGGCTCTCATTCCGCAGTAGAAAAGACGGATTCTCATGTTAACAGGGCTCTTGTGTACGGAAATGTTTCCGAACTGGAGGCATGAGTATCTTTGACAAAGGGGATCCTCAATTTTAAGATCGATGGAGGGCAGGGAATTGTAAGCGGAAAGATCCACGGTATCAAGGGGCTTCAGCTCACGTCCTGCAAGAGCTGCGATCTCACGGGCAATTCCGTAGTGACCCCAAAGGTCGGGACGGTTTGTAAGGGACTTGTTGTCAACCTCAAAAACGATGTCGTCGATATCAAATACAGTTTTGAGGTCAGTACCGTTTTCAAGAGCGGGATCAAGATCCATAATTCCGTCATTGTTGTCGCTGATGCCAAGCTCACGCTCGGAGCAGCACATACCGTTGGATGTGAATCCTGCAAGCTTACGGGGAGCGATGGTAATTTCGCCAACCTGTGCGCCAAGCTTTGCAAAGGCGGTCTTCATACCAACTCTTACGTTGGGAGCGCCGCACACTACATCTGTAAGCTCAGCTTCACCGATGTCCACTTTGAGAAGGTGAAGCTTCTTTGAGTCGGGGTGGTTTTCCACGGAAACGATTTCGGCAACAACGATGCCGGAAATATCGCTTCCCTTGAAGAAGATCTCATTTTCTACTTCTGCTGTGGAGAGGGAAAATTTGTTTATAAGCTCGAGCTTATCGATTCCGGAAAGATCAACGAAATCTGAAATCCAATTCATTGAAATTAACATGTTATAAGATCTCCTTTCAAATTATTTATCGTCGGTAAACTGATCAAGGCATTCAAGCTTACCGCTGTTGAGGTCACGAATATCCTTGACGCCGTACTTCATCATTGCAAGACGTGTAAGACCAAGACCGAATGCAAAGCCTGTGTATTCCTCGGGATCGATTCCGCCTGCCTTGAGAACCTCGGGGTGAATCATTCCGCAGGGACAAAGCTCAAGCCAACCGCTGTGCTTGCAGGAGGGACAGCCCTCTCCGCCGCAAATGAGACAGCTGATGTCAAGCTCAAAGCCGGGTTCAACGAAGGGGAAGAAACCGGGACGCAGACGAACCTTGATATCCTTTTGGAATACCTCGGAAAGCATGGTCTTCATAAAGAAGATAAGGTTTGAAATGGAAATGTTCTTGTCAACCATTACGCCTTCCATCTGGAAGAATGTATTTTCGTGACAAGCATCGGTAGCCTCGTTTCTGAAGCATCTGCCGGGGAATATTGCCTTGATAGCCTTGCCCTCATTGATAAGGGCGTCCTTATACTTTTTATAGATGGCGTTCTGCGCTGCTGATGTCTGTGTCTTCAAAAGCTGACCGTTGGAGAGATAGTAGGTGTCCTGCATATCTCTTGCGGGGTGATTCTTGGGAATGTTGAGAGACTCGAAGCATTCATAGTCTGTAACGATCTCGCTGTAATCCTCAACGGTGAAGCCCATGGACTTGAAAATGTCCTCGCACTGACGCTGAACAAGGGTGATCGGGTGATAGGATCCTCTTTCAAGGTTTGCGGGAAGGGAAACGTCAAACTCGGGCATACGGCTGTTTTCAAGCTCGATCTCCTTCTTTTTCAGTTCCTCGCGTTTTTCAGCGATCTTGTCATTGACCTCATTTTTGAGGACATTGACAGCCTGTCCGAAGGTCTTTTTCTCTTCATTGGAAAGAGCCTTCATTTCTTTAAGCAATTCTGTAACATAGCCTTTTTTACCAATGTATTCAACGCGGATCTTTTCAAGATCGTCAACGGTCGAAACACCTTCAAGAGCGGCAAGAAAGGCAAGTCTTACTTCATTTGTTTTTTCTGCCATAATAAAATCCTTTCATTTATGTGAGTTTATATTGTTAATATAGTTAATATAATTGGTTTTTAATGAGTTTTTGGGTGGTTTATTAAAGATGCGTTTTTACAAAAAATCCCGCAAAAAACAAAAAGCCGTCCCAAAAGGGACGAGCTAAAACCCGCGGTACCACCCAAATTCAGATACAATCTGCGCTTTATATGTGCCCTTGGTGTGCGCACCCCACCCGACTTATATCCAATTGGTCTTGTTGTTGGTCTTTATAGACTTTTTAGACTTTCGACGGGTACTCCGCTGCTGAAATTCAAAAATAACGTAATTCGGGGCACTTCCAGCCCAAGATGCCCGTTCTCTGAGAAATCCGATATCTCTACTTACACAGCTTCAACGTACCATATGATTATACAACCTTTTTTTAAAAAAGTCAAGAGGTTTTCAATGATTTTTGAAAATAAGTGTGTTTTATAATTAAAAAGACGGTATGATTATACTTATAGAGTGTTGATAAATGAAATAGTGTATTTTAAACAAGTATTTTCAAAAAACATGGTAAATACTATTGAAAAATAACGAACGATGTGATAATATAAAGATGTAAATTTTTTACGTGAGTAAACAAAAGGCGGTTGTGCCTATAAAATAACAAATCGGCAAGTTGAGCCTATAAGTTACGGAGGTATGAAATGAAAAGACTATTTCAAGCAATTTCATTAATTTTAGCTTCTTTAATGCTGTTTACCTCGTGTACGGTAAACGGACCTTTAACAACAGAAGGAGGGGAAACATCAATGGACACATCAATTGATACCAAAACAGAAGAGACAACCGATGCGATTCCTGCAATTACATATGATCAGGTGCCCTTTGAAACGGTTGACAATCACAAAACGGAAACTGTTGCAGGGGGATACAAGATCGATATGGGTGATCTTGTACAGGTGTATTTTGAGGAGCATCCTGAATGGGTAGAGCTTTATAATAAGAGCTGGCAGCTTCACAAGAGTAAAATACAGAGAATTCCCGAGGCAACAAATCCCGAGCGTCCATATTATGTTGACGAGGCTTTTTCCGGTAATATTTTTGTGTGGGACACCATATTTATGATGCTTTATGACCGTTATGGCATGAATCAGTTTCCCATACTTTCATCCCTTGAAAACTTTTATTACTGTCAGTTAGACAGCAAGGGAATTGG
>SVUF01000129.1 GCA_015063395.1 Oscillospiraceae bacterium | reverse complement strand
TAATTTGCTTTTTAATGCTAACTGTTATGGTAAAGACAGCCAGTCCAGGTCGTTTTTTAACAAGATTGGAAATCTCACGGATTTTATTCAAAATGAGTTTGGGCTTAATTCTGTTACTACGTCCTCTCCGCTTATAGCAAAATTTATAAATGAAAATTTTGAGGGGATAGATGTCAGAGCGTCTGTTAATATGGAGATAGGTTCTGTTGAGGGCTTATCATACGTATCACAGTTCTTTGATAGCTTTTATATAAAGCGAGAGATGAACAGGAATCTTCCAATGCTTCGCCGCGTAAGAAAATGGTGCGATGATAACGGAAAACAAATGTATCTTCTCGCTAATAGTGGTTGTTTGAATAATTGCTCTGCGCATATATTTCACGATAATTTAGTGGCACATGAGGCGGAAATTGCTTCTATGGATAACGGATATCAGTTCAATGGTGTTTGTTGGGACTTTTTATCCAAAGACAACAATTTTGACAAATGGCTTCAAAGAACTAATTTCATTCGTCCTGAAGATATGTGGTTGTATGAGGATATAATTCCTGCTGTGAAATTGGCTACACGGGTCAATTCGTCTCCTTCGCGTGTGCTTGATGCGTATTTGAACAAAAAATACAGAGGATCTGTTATGGAATTGCTTGAACCTAATCATAGCGGGATCTTCTATCCTAAATATATTGAAAATGCAAATTTAGATTCTGATTTTGCTTCAACTGTTTTGAATTGCGATAAAGATTGCGAAAATTGTAACTTTTGCGCGGAAGTAATGAAGCGCGCTTGTATAAAACTTGCTGATGACCCTTCAGCAAAAGTATAAATAAAAAGAAAAGGAGTAGAGTTATGCTGACAAGTGAAATGATTAAAAAAGTCGCTCGTGAGGCAGGAGCAGATGCCTGCGGTATCGCACCGATATCACGTCTTGCCGGTGCCCCCGACGACATGAATCCAAAGTTTCTTTTCCCTGAAGCGAAAAGCGTTATTGGATTCGTTTTCCGTATTCCGAGAGGTGTGCAAAGAGGAATTGAAGAGGGAACTCAATTCTATCAGTATCCTTCGATGGCATACGGCGGAATTAACGAGATCTTTGCCCCTGCAGTGCTTTATCATGTAGGAAAGCTGATCGAAGATGAAGGATACGAGGCATTTGTTTACAGAAATACAGGAGCTCGCGGAAGTGTTTCGGATATGGACGGAAGCCCCGGAAACACCTTGTCTCCTGAGGAGCAGATAGAGGTCAATGAAAATGCAAAGACATCTACTGCGCATCACAGAAGCGTACAGTTTACCCGTGCTACAAGAGACGATAATGTAGCCCCTGACCTTCAGTTTCAGTTCCGTCTTGTTGCGGTTGCTTGTGGTCTTGGCGAGATAGGTTGGAGTAAAATGCTTTTGACTCCTGAGTTTGGACCTCTTCAGAGAGTTGCGTTCTTATTTACCGACGCAGAGCTTGAATATGACGAGATGTATAGTGGAGAGCCTCTTTGCCGCAAGTGCGGAGCTTGTGTTCGTGAGTGTCCCGGCGGTTGTATTCCGGCTATAAATTCAGGCAAGACTGTTACCGTTAATCTTGATGGAAAGATCTGCGAATGGGGTGACATTGATATGTGGCGTTGTTATGCCTTTTACACTCACGCAGGAAGATATTATAATCCTTTTGTTCCCAAGAAAGTTTTTGATGCAAATGAAAACGGAGACCTTGACCTTCTTGAGGGCAAGACAGATGTTGCCAATGAAAAGGAGATAATGAAGGTATACGGAGCGCTTCAGAAGTATTTCCCAAGCTGGGTAGGATACAATATGGCAAAGTGTGGCGGTTGTATCAGAGGATGTGTTTCTATGCTTGAGAAAAAGGGCGGTTGTATGGAAGACAGATTCAAAGAGCCGCTTCGCAAGGGTAAGCCATGGAAACTCGACAGATAATAGAAAAGATTTCAATTGATAATACCGATAAAAAATACTTTGATTAAAAGGAGAGAAAATAAATGCTTACAAGCGAAATGATAAAGCAAAAGGCAAAAGAGCTTGGCGCAAGTGTTTGCGGAATAGGCAGAGTTTACGATGAGCCCGATGCTCAAAGAGATCCCAGACAGATACTCCCGAATGCAAAATGCATTATAGGTTTTGGATTTGTAGTGCCCAAAACACTTTTTAGCAATATGAACAAAGACGTTCAGTATTATACATATACCACATTAGGTGTAAAGTATCCCGACGAAGAGTTGGCAGAAATATTTTTGCTTAAAATCGGTGGAATGATTGAGGATGAAGGATACGATGCTTGCTTGCAGAAGTCTGTTCCCAATCTTCGTGTAAAGGGTGATAAAACCACTAACCCCGAAGTAATGGATACTTATGAGTTGGTTCACGCTACGGCTGTTGCTCCCGGAAAGCCTGTTCCCGATGTTATAATTGACTTCGGTAAGGCGGCAAAGGCTTGCGGTATAGGAGAAAGAGGTCTCAGCGGAAAAATAATCAACGCAAAATACGGACCCTACATTCGTTATTGCTTTATTATCACAGATGCTCCTCTCGATGTTGATGAGCCCGTCAATGCTCCTATATGTGATAATTGCGGTGAATGCATGAAGGCTTGTCCTGGAAATGCGATCGGTGAAAATGGACTTGATACATGGCAGTGTTCCGTATATTATAAAGGCGCTCATAAATCCAATCCTTTTATGACCGACGATTTTTTGAAGGGAGATCCCGAAAGAGAAGCAATTATAAACGGTGAAAAGAGATTTGATGCTGTCAGCGCAAGAGAAATATATCCTAAAATGAACTTTCTGCCCGATACACAGTGGGGTTATTCGGCATGTCTCTGCGGAAGAGCATGTGATTACGCCTGCTACAATCATTTGATTGGAGGTAAGAAAAAATGAAAGAAAGAATTGTAGAGCTTTGTAAAAAATGCGGAGCAGATCTTGTTGGCTTTGCTCCTATCTCGCGTTTCCCTGAAACCTCGGCAGTTCATAAGCTTATGCCCGAGGCAAAGACTGTAATCGGTCTTGGTTTTCGCGTTCTTCGCGGAGCATACCGCGGTATCGAAGAGGGAAGTACATATTATCAGTATACCACTATGGGTGTTGAAAATATGGAAGAAACAGTAATGCCCATGGTTTCCGTTCGTCTTTCTATGATGCTTGAGGAGGAGGGTTACTCCGCACTTCCTCAGCGCCGTCATCAGCAAATAATGGCAGAGGAGAATTCCACCAATCCCGAGGTCGCTTTCGATGCAGTATACAGAAATCGTCCTCAGGAGACGCAGATGGATTTCAATGAAGCTGCAGTCCTTTGCGGACTTGGCGAGATTGGCTTCCACGGTGCGCTTCTTACCGATGAGTTTGGTCCTTTTGTTCGTACTTGCTTTGTTCTTACAGATGCGGAGATAGAAGCAACCCCCATAAAAGAGCCTCACCTTTGCGATAAGTGTGGCGAATGCGCCAAGGGCTGTCCCGGAAAGGCTATTGCCGAGGACGGAACTGTTGACGCTTGGCAGTGCGCTGTTTATTACAATGGAGCAAACGGCTTAAAGAACCCCTTTATGCCCCCCGATGCTTTCAAGGACTTCGAGGACAGAGTTGCTATTATCAGCGGAGAAGCAAAGGTAACACCCGAAACCGCAAGAAAGATACTTCGCAATATTTACTTCTATCCCCCCGCACAGCACGCTTATCAGTGTTCTATCTGCGGAAGAGCTTGCGATATGAATTGCTATATCCATCTTGAAGAAAAGGGTGTACTTACCAAGAGCTTCAAGACTCCTTTCCGTAAGCGCGAGGAATGGAAATTTAAGATTGAGGATTTTGAAAACTAAATTTTGCGAGGTGAGTAAAAATGACAGAAATCATTAAAAGTAATGGCGGACATGTTATTGCCATTGACGGCAAACCATATGCCTCTATTCCAGCTCTTGAGGGTGCTACCGATAGCTTTGAGAGAATAGAGAACGGCGCTTGGAAATGGTATAGACATACCGAAGAGCCCACCGATCATATGAGAATGGAAATGATACTTCTCGGTGATCCTACCTTTACAATGGTGCCTTCAGTCAGCTATAACGGCAACGGCTGGG
>SVUF01000128.1 GCA_015063395.1 Oscillospiraceae bacterium | reverse complement strand
CAATATAAGAATCAACTGCATGATACGGAACACCGCACATGGGAGCGCGTTCCTCTTCCCCGCAATCTCTTCCTGTCAAAGTAAGCTCAAGCTCCTTTGATGCAATTTTAGCATCTTCAAAAAACATCTCATAAAAATCGCCCAAACGAAACATAAGAATGGCGTTTTTATATTTTTCCTTGACCTCAAGGTATTGTCTCATCATTGGCGATAATGCCATTTTGCTTTCTCCGTTTCTTAAGTCTTTATTATCTTAATCTTATTTTTCTTAATGACAACCGCCGCATGTGGAGCAATCATGAGTGCAACCGCCGGGTGTTCCGTTAATTTCACTGCTTATGGTATCGTTTACAAGCTGCATCAAATCATTGACTCTGTTCTGTGCCAATTCATATTCCTTGTAAGCCTTTGTTTCAAGAACCTGATTGTAAATTGCATTGATCCTTGCGTTGATCTTCTCAAATGTTTCGTTGTCTTCTTCTCTTGAATATGCCTCTGTAAGAAGCTGCTGTTGAACCTGATACTCTGTTGTGAGAAGTAAAACATCGGGATCGCTGTTATATGCTTCACGAGCTTCCTCAAGTGCCTTTATAGCTTCATCTTCCTTTATGATCTGACCAAGGCATCTTGCCATTTCAAAAATTTTTTCTCTTGTTTCCATGATTATTCTCCATTTCTTATTTCTCTATATATTCACCCATAAGTGAAAATGTGTCTGCTTTTATAATTTTTACTTTAACATTTTTTCCAATCAGGCAATCATCGCCCGAAAAATGAACAAGTCTGTTTTTTTCATTGCGTCCTGTAAGCTTGCCATCATCCGTTTTGCTTCTTCCTTCTACAAGAACTGAGATGATCTTTCCAAGATATTCTTGATTTTTTCTGTTTGAAATAGTGTTTTGTGTATCAAGAAGTCTCTGAAACCGCTTTGCCTTTTCTTCTTGAGTTGTAGGATCCTCCATTACAGCTGCAGGTGTGCCCTTTCTCTTTGAATAAATAAAAGAGTAAATATTATCGTATTCAATTTGCTCAAGGGCATTTAGAGTACAAGCAAAATCCTCTTCTGTTTCCCCCGGGAAGCCCACGATGATGTCCGTTGTAATTGCAATTTCGGGTATTTTCTTTTTCATGTAATCTGCAAGAGCTTTATATGACTCAAAAGTATAGTGACGGTTCATAAGCTTTAAAATACGGTCACTGCCTGATTGAAGCGGAAGATGAAATTGCTTTGCAATCTTGGGGTTAGCGGCAATTGTGTCAATAAGCTTAAAGGTAGCGTCCTTCGGATGACTTGTCATAAACCTTACTGTAAAATCGCCTTCAATGTCACAGATCATCTGTAAAAGATCGGAAAAATCTATATCCATGCCAAGATCCTTACCGTATGAGTTGACATTCTGCCCCAAAAGTGTGATCTCACGGTATCCATCCTTTATAAGTCCTCGGATCTCATTTAAGATATCATCGGGCTTTCTGCTTCGTTCCCTGCCTCTTACATATGGAACAATGCAATATGTACAGAAATTGTTACAGCCGTACATAATGCTTACCCAAGCCTTGAAGTCACTGAAGCGCTCAACAGGAAGTCCTTCTGCAATATTTCCGTCGGAATCATCAAGATGAAACTGTCTTTTCTTTGTTTTTATTTTTTTATATATTATTTCGGGAAGCTTGTAAAGCATGGACGTTCCAAAAAGAAAATCCACATAGGGATATTTGTTTTTGATATCCTCCTTGCGATGCTCCTGTGAAACCATGCAACCGCCGATTCCAATGAGAAGTCCGGGCTTTTTGGATTTCAAGTGCTTGAACTGACCTGTAATTGAAAGTGCCTTAAGCTCTGCGTGTTCTCTTACTGCACAAGTATTTATAACGATAATATCCGCCCGGGATTCATCAGCAGTTATATTATACCCCATTTCCTTCAGCATACCCGCAATTCTTTCGCTGTCTGCTTCGTTTTGCTGACAACCGTATGTTTTTACAGTCGCATATAAAGTGCGCTCTGAATTTATCTGACGCACCTTTGACATATAATCATATTGTTCTTTTATCATTTGCGGAGAAATGATTTGTATATTTCCAGCCATTTTGTCCTCCTGCAAAGCTGTAATTTTACTTCTAACTCTATTTTTTTATTATAACATATTTTTTTTAAAAATGTAAATAATTTTAAATTATATTTATATAATATTAACATTGTAGTTTTATAATATTCACTGCAAATATATAGGAGGTTTACTTAAAATGAACTGGCACAATTTGAAAATTGATTCTGTCATTGAAGCACTCGCTTCTGACCGTCAAAACGGGTTAAAAAGCGAAGAAATTTCAAAACTGACAGAAAAATACGGGGAAAATAAGCTCCAGGAAAAGAAAAAGAAATCGTTGTTTTTAAGATTTCTTGATCAATTCAAGGATGCAATGATCATCATTCTTCTCATCGCCGCTGCAATATCGGCAGGTATCGTAATTTATGAAATTTCAAAGGGACACGGAAGTGCAAAAGAATTCTTTGAGCCCGCTCTTATTGTTGCAATTGTATTTATCAACGCAATTATGGGAGTTTTCCAAGAAAACAAAGCGGAAAAGGCACTTGATGCTTTAAAAAATATGTCTGCGCCTCACGCAAGAGTTATAAGAGACGGCAAAGAAACTGTAATTGAAGCTTACAAGCTTGTTCCCGGAGATATAATCAAGCTTGAAGCAGGCGATTTTGTTCCGGCGGACGCAAGACTTATAAAGTCTGTCAATCTTAAAAGTGAAGAAAGTGCCCTTACGGGAGAGTCAGTGCCTTCCGAAAAGGACGCTGATATAATTGTTGCAGAGGATGCTCCCATAGGCGACCGCACAAATATGATATTTTCCGGTTGCAGCATAACATACGGTACTGCAATTGCGATTGTAACATCTACCGGTATGGACACCGAAATGGGAAAGATCGCCAAGCTTCTTTCAAATGAAAATGACTCTCAGACACCTCTCCAGCAAAAGCTTTCAAAGCTTGGAAAATACCTTGGATTTGTCGCTCTTGGCTGTTGCGGTATCATATTTATCGTGGGGCTTTTAAACGATCTTGATCCCATGAATATGTTCATGACTGCGGTTTCCCTTGCCGTATCTGCAATTCCCGAGGGACTTCCTGCAATTGTAACCGTTGTGCTTTCCATCGGCGTACAAAGAATGGTAAAGAAAAATGCAATCATCAGACGTCTTCCTGCCGTTGAAACACTTGGCGGCGCTTCTGTTATTTGCTCTGATAAAACAGGTACCCTTACTCAAAACAAAATGACACTTGTCAAGGCATACACGGATGTTGATGAGGGCATTTCCGATATTACCGACAATTGCAATGAAAACATTAAAAAGCTTTTGACTTATGGAACACTTTGCTCTGACGGCACTCTTGAAATCGATGAAAACGGTGTTGAAAAAGGTATCGGTGACCCTACGGAAACCTCAATTGTTTCTGCAGCGAGAAAGAACGGCATTTTGCAGGATGCTATAAACGCAGAATACAAAAGAGTTGCCTCCCTTCCCTTTGATTCCGACAGAAAGCTGATGACAAGTGTAAACATCATTGACGGCAAATATGTTGTAATCGTAAAAGGCGCCTTTGATATGATGATGTCAAGATGCGTTACAGGTAATTTTGACAAAGCAAAGGAAATGAACGACAAAATGAGCTCACAGGCTCTTCGTGTTCTTGCAATTTCATATAAGATCCTCGATGAAATGCCACAGGAAATTACCACCGAAATTCTTGAAAACGGCCTTGTTTTCATGGGACTTGTGGGCATGATCGACCCTCCGAGACCCGAAGCCAAAGCAGCAGTTGCAACTTGCAAGGAGGCAGGCATACGCCCTGTAATGATTACGGGAGACCATGTCGTTACAGCTTCTGCAATTGCCAAGGATATTGGAATTCTCAATGAAGGGGATATGGCTATAACAGGCGCTATGCTTGATAAAATGACCGATGATGAGCTTGATGAAAACATTGAAAAAATATCGGTTTATGCAAGAGTATCTCCCGAAAACAAAATCAGAATCGTAAAAGCATGGCAGAAAAAGGATAAGATCGTTTCCATGACAGGCGA
>SVUF01000009.1 GCA_015063395.1 Oscillospiraceae bacterium | reverse complement strand
GCCGCCGAATTTTCCTCCTGCATGAAGTATTGTATATACTACTTCAAGAGTGGGTATTCCTTGCTTTGGGTGTATTCCGGAAGGTATTCCTCGTCCGTTATCAATTACAGTAATACTATTGTCAGGATTGATTACTACCGTTATAAGATCACAAAATCCCGCAAGCGCTTCGTCTATGGAGTTGTCTACGATCTCATATACAAGATGATGAAGTCCTCTGATTGATGTTGTGCCTATGTACATTCCGGGACGCTTTCTTACAGCTTCAAGCCCCTCAAGTACCTGTATCTGACTTTCATCATAATGCTTCAAATTCTGATCCATGTGTTTTTCCTCTCTTGATTTCTTCTTTTTCTCATGCTTATTTATTATTTATATCGTAAATGAGGTATTAACCCATAACAATTAATATTATATTTTACTTTAATCTTGATCTTAAAACCGAGGAGCTGAAGGAAGAAAACCAAACGCTTCTACCAACACCGTCATCATAAAGGATAACAGTCTTTGGGATCGTTGTTGCAACGCTGATGATCGTTCCTTCATTTTGACATTGGCGGAGCCAATCTCTCATATAACGCGAAACAGTTGTGGAATCCATATCAAAAATTCCCACAATACCCGACACAGGAATACTTCTGTTGTTTCCCACATTCAGATATCTTCTACCTGATTTTATGTTATATACCACGGGCTTTTTCATGTTTACCTCGGAAATTTATTGTTTTTATATATTTTTCATACTAAGATTTATAATATTTGCCTTCTTTTACAAGGATTTTATTTGCTCTCACCGAATTGCCGAGAAGGGAACTGTCACAGCATGTTATAATAACTTGACGCTCATTTTCAAGAGTGGAGAAGCCGGAAATCAGATAATCTCTTCGTCTGTCGTCAAGCTCACTTAGAATATCATCAAGCAGATATACAGGATATTCCCCCGATTTTTCTTTACTTATATATCCTTCTGAAAGCTTCATAGCAATTGCGAGGCTTCTCTGCTGACCTTGCGAGCCATATATTCTTGAGGACATTCCTCCAATCGAGATATCAATGTCGTCCTTATGAACTCCAAAAAGGGTTATTCCGTTTCTTATTTCTCTGTTTCTTTGATTTTTAAGCTTTTTCAAAAGCTCCTCTGCAGAATATCCCCCTTGGTAAGTGATTGACGGATTTTCAGTTCCTCCCGTCATATCCTTGAATATATCAAAAACATATTCCTCAAGCTTTTTAATATACTCTACTCTCTTTTTTGATATGATTTCACCGTATGATGCAAGCTGAATATCCCATGCATCAAGAGTATCTGCCGCTGACATATTGCCAAGCATCATATCACTAAGAAGCTTATTTCTTCTCACAAGAACTCCGCTGTATTTTTGTAAAGCCTCCATATATTCTCGGTCATCCTTAGATATTGACCTGTCAAGAAAGCTTCTTCTTGCAGAAGGTCCGTCCTTTATTATTGAAAGATGCTCGGGACAAAATATTACCGCTTTGAAAATGCCCACAAACTCTGACATTTTCCTCACCGACATTCCGCCTACATTACAGCTTTTTCTTCCGTTTTTTAAAAAAAACATTTCCAGCTCTCTTTGGCGTCTTGAATCTGTGAAGCAAAGCTTTACCTGTCCAAAGTCACATCCCTTTTTTATAAGCTCAAGCTCATGAACTGTTCTGTGGCTTCTTCCTGCAGAGCAAAGGTATATTCCCTCAACAGCTGATGTCTTTCCCTCTGCATTTCCTCCGCAAAGTATATTTACTCCCTTTGAAAACTCAATTTCGCTTTCTTCTATATTTCTGAAATTACGGTATTTTGCCAAATTGACATACATAATCTCTCCCGATCAGTCAACCATTTTTACGGGTGATATCATATAAAGATATTCTCCGTCCTCACAATTTTCATTTTTTATCACCACTGACATAAGAGGAGAATTCATGAGAACATCAATTTCGTCTTCTTCAATGGATTTAATCACATTCATGAAATAATAACATTTAAGACCAATCAATATATCTTCTCCCGTTTTATTGCAAATCAATTCATCATTTACGGAATAAGTTGCCGCCTTTGCACTGATCTTCAGCAAGCTGTCTTCAAATTCACATCTCACATAGCTTCTTGTCTGTCCCGTAGATTTATCTTCGGATACAAGTGCCACTCTTTCAAGTCCTGAAAGAAGCTCTCCGCGGTTTATTCTTGCAGAAATTTTTGATTCCTTTGGGATGATCCTATCATAATTTATGTATTCTCCTTCAATAAGTCTTGAGAAAAATACTATATTATCAATTACAAAAATAACGTGCTTTCTTCCAAAATTGATTCTTACCTTATCATCTGAATCCGGAACAAGCTTCATAAGCTCTGTAAGAGTTTTTCCGGGTATAATGAATTTAAAATCATCTTCAATATTTACATTTTCAAGCTCACACTTTCTTTTTCTGAGAGCAAGTACATTGGAATCACATGCAACAACTCTTACACCATCCTCCTCAAGCATAAAATATGCTCCGAGAAGAACAGGACGCTGATTTTCGTTTGTGGATATTGCATGCTGTACCTGTGACACTGTCTTTTTAAGTACCTCTCCGCTGATATCAAATCCTTTGTTGCAAGAAAGCTCAGGCAATGAAGGAAACTCCTCTCCCGGTGTTACTGAAAGCTTGAATTCACTTTTTCCGCTGCTTATCCTTGCAAGGTTCTTTTCAGTAACCTCAATACTGATCTTATCCCCGGGCATTATCCTTACAATTCTATAAAGCCTTGCCGCAGGTATAATGTAGCTTCCTCCCTCAATAATTTCGGGATTGGTTTTGATCATCATTCCTTTTTCAAGATCATATGAGGAAATTGTACAACCTTCGTTTACATCCGCACTGAACAAAATTCCCATTGTTGCAGGCATGGTATTTTTTGTTGATACCGTATTCATTGCAGGTGTAAGGCTTTTTAATAACTCTTCTTTGTCAAAGATAATGTTCATATATTTCTCCTTAATTTTTGTTTTACTTTTCTTTTTGTGTTTTAGCACCGTGAAAAATCAAAATAAAATATATAATTTATTTTTTTATTTTATATAGGTTGTTGTAGTTGTTGTTGTGGGTGTCAAAAGTGTTGAAAAGTCACTTTTTTGCCTATATACAGGTTTTTTCTTTTGTTAAAAATCTGTTATAAAGATGTTTCATCTATGTTGATTTGTGTTTAAAAGTCAGTTTTTGTAGAAATTTTGTATTTTTTTGCGGAGTTAAAATACAAATCTAAAATAAGGTTTTGCACCAAAATTTGTTTGGATGTGTAAAACTACCTGTGGATTTGTGTTGATTCATTCTGCAAAACTTTTGGATTTTAAGGGGAAACTTTTTGAAAAAGGTTTCCCCTGTGACCCCTTCAAAAACTTCTTAAAATTGAAAATTAAATTCTCAAAAGATCATACATCTTTAATATCCTTAATGATATCATCAATTTCAATTTTGAAAAGAGGATTGTCCTTCATTCTTTCTTCCACGATTTTAATAGATGCAAGGACTGTTGTATGATTTCTGTCAAAATACTTACCGATCTGCGTAGATGTCATTCCCTTGATCTGACTCATAAGGTATATGGCGATATGACGGGCATTGGCAATTTCATTTTGACGCTTACGTCCCTTGATATCCTCATCAAGAATACCGTATTTTTTAGAAACGACCTTAATGATCTTATCGGTTGTTATTTCTGTAATTGCCGGATTTTCATATATATCATGGATACAGTTGAGGACGACCTCCTTTGTAATGGGAGTGCCTGTGAGAAAATTCTGAGCGGCGATCTTACGTACAACACCTTCAAGCTGACGTATATTTGATTTAAGCTTTTCTGCAATAAGTACAAGGCAATCTGCAGGAATATTCACTCCCATTTTTTTAGCCTTATCCTTTATAATTGCGGTACGAAGCTCGTAGTCGGGAACCTGGATATCAGCCATAAGGCCCCATTCAAACCTTGACTTAAGTCTGTCTTCAAGACGGTTCATATCTCTTGGGGGTCGGTCAGCTGCAAGAATTATCTGTTTTTTTGCTTCATAAAGAGCATTAAAGGTGTGGAAGAATTCCTCTTGGATACTGTCCTTACCTGCAATAAACTGAATGTCATCAATGAGAAGAACGTCTGCTTTACGGTATTTATTCTTAAACTGACTTGTTGTTTTCTGTGAAATACAGTTGATAAGCTCTGTTGTAAATTCTTCACCCTTTACGTATATTATAACAAGCTCCGGAAATCTTTCGGAAATGCGGTTCATAATGGCATAAAGAAGGTGGGTTTTTCCAAGACCTGAGTTACCAAAAATAAAAAGCGGATTATAATTTTCCTTGTTGCTTTGTTCAAAAAGGCTGGGATTATTTGCAACTGCAAGGGAAGCGGCGTATGCCATTTTATTTGAGCTACCAACGATAAAATTATCAAACTGATATTCAGGATTTTTCATGTCTGAATAAAGAGTTGACGGGTGCTTTCTTTCATATTCCTCGTGGGAAGGTGAATTTGCTTCTCTTTCAAGCTCATCAATGATCTCGCCTTTTGAAAAATTGTTTTCAATTTGATCATCAAAATCTGCAGGATCCGGCTCTTTTTCTTCAGATGATACAATTATAATGGGAAGATTAAATCCAATAACTGTTGCAAGTGCATCTTTTATGGTATCGCTGAACTTTGTTGTGAGTATGTTCTTTTTAAGATCGCTTGGTATCTTGATGACTGCTCTTTTGTCATCAAGTAAGAAAAGCTCGGTTTCGGGAAACCAAAGCTTATAGGCAGCTTCCGGTAATGTATCCTTGATATGTGCAAGAACAGACTGCCAAATGATTGAATACGAATTCATTTTGTATCTCCTATCTTTTTCACTGAATTTTGTTTTGTCCTTCTTTCATTCTCAAAAAGAGAAGTAAAATACAGGAAGCATATCATACAAAATAATAAGGACAAAAACAACTTGCCCCAGTCTGTATTAATTTAAAGAGCATGAGGCTGTGGGAAATATGAAAAATATGCCAAAAGGGAAAGAGCCGCCATATCGGCAAAATTAAAAATTAAAAAATACGGCACCTGCCCTTATAATATTATATATATAATTATTATAACATAGATATAGAGTTTTTTCAACATAAAAAATTGAAAAAAGCAGGTACAAAAATTGAAATTAAAAAAAAATTTACAATTTGTAATTCATTATTTTTACAGAAAATTGAAAAAAATTAAAAAAACTACTTGACAAAAAAGTCATTTTTGTTATATAATAAAACGGATCTCGATGAAAATAATGCAATGGAAGAGAGGTGCATAAGCAAATGAAGAGAACCTATCAGCCTAAAAAGAGACAGAGACAGAAGGAACACGGTTTCAGAAAGAGAATGGCAACAGCCAACGGAAGAAAAGTACTCAAGAGAAGACGCCAGAAGGGCAGAGAGAGACTTTCATACTGATTTCGATTCCAAGTTAAAACCCGCAGGTATCAAAATGCGGGTTTTTTAATGTTTTAAAAAAATCTTTTTATTAGGTAATTTGGTGAAATATGAGATATTTAACACTTTGTGAAAATCATTTATACCAAAAGACCTTTTCAGGCGGAACAAAAAAACACACGAAAACGGTCTCTTTGTATATATTGAAGGATCGAAAGGCATGGAAAATTGCAAAGGATAATCCTGAAAAGAAAAAGCTCAACAGAGTAGGAATTTCTGTTTCGGGAAAATTCGGATCTGCTGTTGAAAGAAACAGAGCAAAGAGAATAATAAGAGAGGCATACAGGAGTATTGACCGAGACTACGAAATTGAGCAGGGAAAGCTTGTTGTAATTGCCCCGTCCCAGAAGATCAAAGGAAAGAAAATGGCAGATGTCAGAAGCGATCTTTTGTATGCCATGAATAATTTGGGTATAATTAAAAGTGAAAAAGACCATCAGTAATATAAGGAATTTTATAATTGAAATATTCCTTTTGCCTGTAAAGGTATACAGAAGGTTTTTGAGCCCCATGAAGATCTACGGAAGCTGCAGATTCAGACCGACATGCTCCCAATATTGTATAGAAGCAATACGGGAATGGGGGATCATTGTTGGAACACTCTTGACTGTGTGGCGCTTGCTCCGATGCAATCCCTTTTCAAAGGGAGGGTATGATCCTGTACCAAAAAGAAAGAAAAAATAATTATTTACTGTAATTTATAATTTAAACTATACCTTAAAGCAGGTTTTAGTGGATAATGAATTACGGCATAAAAAACAAAAATTGCGTTCGTTGAGAGAAAAGCGGTTTTGAAAAAGAATGAGCCGAAAACAAAGCCGCGAGGAAGCGGAGAAAAAATATATATAATTATATAATCGAAACAATTGGCTCCGTTGACCTTTTTTATTTTCGGTGTAACCAAAAAAGAGGTAATAATGAACGGAAAAAACAGAGAAAGAAAGCTTCTCGGATATTTAACAGTAATTATGGTCATTATAATGGCCGTATCTTCAATTTTTACTGTATACGGTGAAGAATCAACAGAAGCACCCGTCACAACGGAAAATCAGGAAATCAAGACACAGATCAAATATGAAAGCCTCAGCGGCGAAAAGGTTGGATCTGAGCCATATAACCAGACCAAGACGGGATTGTATTTTGGTAAATACGGTGAAGGAAAAAAAGCTGAATACGGTTTTTATGTAAGAGTTGAAGAAGATAGAATTGCAGAGCTTTACGAAAAGTATTCATCATTTGATACTGTTGCGGTAGTAGAATTTTTGTACCGTGAAAAGAAAGATAATCAAGCTGAGAAAGACGGTTGGATCGCAGGAAGCAGTGACATCATCTCTACAACCAAAAAAACTGATGAAGCCAGCGGCAAGGAATATATATATTTCGTGCTTGATACCTATGACGGAGGAATGAGAGAGCTTGTTCCCGGTAATAAATACGAAATAATCCTTGAATTTTACGAAAAAACAGAAACAACAACAAGACGTCAGGTTTGCTCAACAGAGATCATGGAGGTGGAATACACCACTGAAATGAAGGACTCATGGAGGGTTTTCTTTGCAGAGAGAGCTGATGTTGAACTCAGTGAAGAGGGAAAGATCAATGACGGCATTTACAATGGAATTCTTGATTTTGTCAAGGGCCCCATGGGAATCGTCATGAAGTTTTTCTATGATATTACGTCAAACTATCTTCTTGCCATATTCCTTTTTGCAATTGTTATAAAGGTGGTGCTTTTCCCCACAGGAATCAAGCAGCAGAAGAACATGGTGAAGCAGGCGAAGTTCGCGCCTACACAAAGAGCCATTATGAACAAGTATAAAGGAAGAAATGACAGAGAAACACAGATGAAGTGCCAGACTGAGATCCAGCAGGCTCAGGAAAAGGAAGGCATCAGTATGATGGGCGGCGGCTGTCTTTCCATGATACTCCAGATGCTGATCCTCATTTGCCTTTACGGTGTGATCAGAGAGCCCCTTACATTCATGTCGGGAATTTCTCTTGATGCAATGGCAATAATCAGACAGTATTTCACAGATATCAAGGGAATTACAACAACTCTCAATGATATCAACGTAATTGGGCTTATTTCCGACCATTTTGAAGAAGTTGTTGAATTCATGCATCTGAATTTCTCATATGATTTCACAAGTCATATAGAAAGTGCATCTGCAATGCCAAACTTTGTACTTTTTAATGGCTTTAATATGGCGGATACTCCCGATATAAAGACATTCAACCTTCTTCTTTTAGTTCCCGTTCTTGTATTCCTTTCATACTATTTCAGTATGAAGATCACAAGAAAAATGTCATATCAGCCTCCTAAAATGGAAGGGGCTCCCGATGCCATGGCTTCAATGAAGATCATGGATATTACAATGCCTGCTCTTTCAACATTTATCTGCTTCTCAGTTCCCGCAATGCTTGGTATCTATTGGATATTCCAGAGCCTTCTCGGAATTATTCAGCAGTTTATACTGAAAAAGATGTATCCTTTCCCTGTGTACACAGAAGAGGATTATAAGGCTGCTGAAAGAGAATATAAGGGCAAGCAGCCAAAGGAAAAAAAGAAGCAAGAAAAGGAAATAATACAGTCATCAAAGAAGAAAGTGACAAAGTATGATGACGATGACGACGAATATGCCGTTCTCGAGGATAAGGTGTCATACTATGATCTTCCCAAAAGCGAAAGGGAAAAGATCGATGAAAAAAACAGCAAGTCAGGAAAAAATAAGACAGGAAACGCAAAAACAGGTCTTATTGAAAAGTCTGAAATGGACGATGAAGACAAGAAGAATTAAAGGAGAACGATTTTGAAACACGAAGTAATTGTATCAGCAAAAACAATAGATGCCGCTGTTTCTGAAGGAGCCGCAAAGCTTGGCGTAAATGCGGACGAGGTTACCTATGAAGTAATTACAGAGCCCAAAAAAGGCTTTTTCGGTATAGGTGAGGTTAAGGCAGAGGTAAAGGTAGTTTATGAGAAAACACCCGACAAGCTTGCGGTTGATTTTCTTAAGACACTTATAAGTGATATGGAGCTTGATGCCGAAATCACAATGACAAGCGGTAAGGGTAACGAAAAGCATATCAGCATTAACGGAAGCGAAGCAGGAGTGCTTATTGGTCATCACGGAGATACACTTGATGCCCTGCAGTATCTTGTAAATCTTGTTGCAAACAAAAAAGAGGACGAAAACGAGGACAGAAACTACACAAAGATCTCCCTTGATATCGAAAACTACCGCGAAAAGCGTCAGGAAACTCTTGAAACACTTGCAAGAAGAATGTCTGAAAAGGTGCTTAAGTACAAAAAGAGCATAACTCTTGAACCCATGTCACCCTATGAACGCCGTATAATCCACTCTGCAGTGCAGAATATTCCCGGTGTAAGCACAAATTCAATTGGAAACGATAATAACCGCCGTGTTGTTATATTCCTTGAAAAATAAGAAATATTAAGCTCTGTGCTAATAATCAACTTTTTGATTATAGAGTGCAAGTCAAAAAAAATCCCCTGTTCCACGTAGAACAGGGGATTTTTTTGCTATTTGCAATTTATTTGATTATTTCTTTTTCTTAAGAACTACAACTACAACAACAGCAGCAACGGCAACAACAGCAACGATACCGATTACAATGGGTACGATGGGTGTTCCTACAGGCTCTTCTGTGGGAGCGGGAGTTGTTTCCGGAGCAGGTGTGGGTGTGGGTGCTACAGTGGTATCAGCAGGTGTTGTAGCATCGGGAGTAGGCGCGGGAGTGGGAGTGGGTGTAGGTGTAGGAGTAGGTGTGGGTGTTGCGGGTACATCTGCCTCTATAAGAGATTCCATCCAGCTCTGGATATAGGGAGTAATGATATCATATCCTGCGCCGTTGGGGTGGATCTTATCGGGAAGATTTACATTTGTCTGAACCTTCAGCTCCTTAAGGTTAAGGTCATCATCGCTGAAAAGGTCGATGTAGGGGATCTCCCACTTGTCACAGATCTTCTTTGCAACCTCGAAATAAGGTCCCATGGCATTGAGCTTACCAACACCTGAGGTCATTCTGAAGTTTATAATGTATCCGAGCTGAGCATTGGGGAAGTTCTTTTTAGCGTATGCAAATGTATATTCAAGACCGCCTGCAAATGTATCACGGTTAAAATCGTTGGGGTTTGTGCTTTCGATCATTTCACCAACAGCAACTGAATCCCATGCATCGTTTACACCGCCGTGAATGATGATGAAATCCGCTGTCTTACCGAATCCGAGATTGTTCATAAGCTGATTTACAACAAGGTTCTGACCGCGGCAGTTAGAAATGGAGGCACCGGAAACGCCCTTGTTCTGATAGCTCATTGCATTGTAGTATCCGATTCTTCCTGCCCAACCGATTGAATGCTTGTAAAGGTATGTATTCCAGTCAGCAGCAGCCTCGGTAATGGAGTCACCGACAAAAAGCACGGATTTGCCGTAAAGAGGGCTTTCTGTACGGATCTCGGGCATTTTTCTGCCAACAAGAGCGCAGTATTCTGCATAAGTCATTTCCTGATTGATCGTAACAGCAAAAGCCTTTTCGCCGCCTGAAAGGAAGTTGAATCTCATAAATGCAACACCCTCCGGAGCGGTAAAGCTACCAACTGCAAGACCCTTGTGCTTTGTGCTTACTTCAGCAAACTTAACGTTTTTAACGGAGTAGAACTGCTTGTATTTCTTGTCAGCAGTGAAAAATTCTACAACGGGAACGCCCTGCTGCTGAGTTGCATCAGCGTTTGCATAATAAACCTTATCTCCGCCCTTAACTGCGATAAAATCGGAAACCGAATATTTTTCGTAAAGGGAAGAATGGGATTTATCCTTAAGGATACCTGTGTGAGAAACTCTTGATTTTGTTATGTTTGTCTTGTCAAATACGTTTACAAGCTCTGCATTTGAACCAAGTCCAACAAAACTTACGCAACATGTAACAACAACAGTTACTATCGCAAGAAAAAGTGCTAATTTTTTCATGGTTTTTCTCCTTTTAAAGTATATTATGCTTAATTATAACACATTGCTCTTTTAAAGTCAATCAGTTTTGATTTTTTTTTGTGCTGTTGCGAAATTTATATTGAAATTCCCTTTTTTTTGTGATATAATCTCCGTGAATTTAAATTAAGGAGAGCAATTTATGAGCATCAGAATTGGAATATACGGTTATGGAAATCTTGGAAAGGGTGTTGAGCTTGCCATTGGACAAAACAGTGATATGACCCTTGTGGGAGTGTTTACAAGAAGGGATCCTTCTTCAGTAAAAACTTTGACAGGTGCGCCCGTTTATCATGTTGATGATGCCATCAAAATGAAAAATGACATAGATGTAATGATACTTTGCGGCGGAAGCGCAACAGATCTGCCCCATCAGACTCCTGAGCTTTCTCAATATTTTAATGTTATTGATAGCTTTGATACACATGCAAAAATCCCTGTTCATGTGGAAAATGTAGATAAAGTATGCAAAGAATCGGGTAAAATAACCATAGTTTCTGTAGGGTGGGATCCCGGTCTTTTCTCTCTTGCCCGTATATATGCAGGGGCGGTTCTTCCCAATGGCTCTGACTATACATTCTGGGGACGCGGTGTCAGCCAAGGACATTCAGATGCTATTCGCAGAATTGAAGGGGTTAAAAATGCAAAGCAATATACAGTTCCCGTTCCATCAACTCTTGAAAGGGTGAGAAAGGGTGAAAATCCCACACTCACAACAAGGGAAAAGCACACAAGGGAATGCTATGTTGTTGCTTATGACGGTGCAGACAAGGAACGCATAGAAAAAGAGATCAAGACAATGCCCAATTATTTTGCAGACTATGACACTACAGTGCATTTTATAAGCGAGGAAGAGCTTATAAGAGATCACGGTGGAATTCCCCATGGAGGAGTTGTAATCAGAAACGGCAAAACAGGAATGGGTCAAATGAACAACCATACAATTGAATTCAGCCTTAAGCTTGATTCAAATCCGGAGTTTACTTCATCTGTGCTTGTTTGCTATGCAAGAGCGGCTTACCGTCTTGGTAAAGAGGGTGTCAGCGGTTGTAAAACTGTTTTTGATATACCTCCCGTATATCTTTCACCTCTTGACCGTAATGAGCTTATGGCAACACTTTTATAATAAAATAGGAACTTATATATAAAAACCCTATAAACTCAGTAATTTTATTGAGTTTATAGGGTTACTTTATTTTTTAAGAGAGAATGATGTCACAGATCATATCTGTTTCTTCTCTTGATAATCCTGCGTAAAGGGGAAGAGTCAACACCTTTTCGGCAATACTTGTGCTTATTGGTGTTGTGTTTTGTTGTTGAAGGTGTGCATAACATGTAAAGGAATTTACTGTGGGATAAAAATATTTTCGAGCGCCGATGTCATTTATGGAAAGGCGTTGCGCAACCTCATCGCGACTGTATTTATAGCCGTCAAAAATTACGGGGAAGTATGAATAATTGTCTAAAACTTCACTTTGAACAGGGGGTAATTTAATGCCTTTTATGCCATTTAATCTTGAAACATATCCCTCAGCTGCTTCCCTGCGAAGGGCGATCTCTCTATCAAGATATTTGAGATTGCAAAGCCCCATAGCAGCTTGAAATTCACTCATTTTACCGTTTCCGCCTGAATATACACAGTTTGCATTGGCGTCAAGACCAAAATTTTTCAGTGTATTCAGCTTTTTTGCAAGATCGCTGTTGTTTGTGGCAACACAGCCGCCTTCGATTGTGTTGAAGACCTTTGTCGCATGAAAACTGAACATTGAGGCATCTCCAAATGCGGCAGAGCTTACGCCTTTCTTAAAAACACCAAAAGCATGTGCAGCGTCATAAATTACACGGAGATTGTATTTGTCTGCAATTTCTTGGATCTTTTCGGTGTCACAGAGCTTTCCGTAAACATGAACGGGCATGATCGCCGTTGTTTTTTCAGTGATAAGAGCTTCAATTTTATCAACATCAATTGTATAATCTATAGGGTTTATATCACAGAAAACCGGTGTAATTCCCTTGCGAAAAAGGGAGTTTGTGGTTGAAGCGAAGGTAAAAGGTGTTGTAATTACTTCACCCTTAAGGTCAAGACCCTCGATCATAAATTCAAGGGCGAGATGGCCGTTTGTAAAAAGAACAACATGGTCAACCCCAAAATATTCTTCAAGCTTTTCCTCTAATTTTTGGTGCTTTGGACCATTGTTTGTGAGATATCTTGAGTCCCATATATCTCTGATTTCTTCGATATAATCCTCAAAAGGAGGCATTGATGATCTTGTTACGTTAATTTTCATTAGAATTCCTCCTTTAAAATATCACGTCTGAACATATCTTCCCCACAATTTGAAATAACCTTCATTCGAGAAATTGCAATATTATGAAGCTTTTTCATTTCATCAATACTGTCCGCAACAAGAGTATATCCGCCAATTCTGTCACCGCTGCTGTTTGCACCGTTGAATTCGCAGCCTTTTGTATGGAAAAGGTAATAATTATCAATAATTCCCTCTTGTTTAAGCTCTTCAAATCCCTCAAGGTGATCGAAAATTCCGTCTTTTAGATAAATAAATTCATTTCTGATATGTTTTTTTGATGGAATTGGCTTAACATCGGCTTTTTTATTCAGTGTTACATCAATTGTTGCTTCAATTATGTCAACTCCGCTTGTTAGCTCGATTAGCTTATATTTCAGTGCGCCTCCTGTTCTTGCAGAAAATTCGATAACCGAGATCTCACCGTCGCGGTAAAGCAACTGAACAAGCATGGGACAGTTTGAAAGACCGTATGCATCAACAATTTTTTGTACGGTTTTTGTAATTTTTTCACGTATTTCGGGGGAATCATAGGGTACAGGATAGATGGAGCGGTATATTACAAATTTTGAATCGCTCTTTATCTTTTCGCTAAGTGATATACCCAGCATTTTTGCTTCAGTTCCGTCCACAAAAAAATCACAGGAGAATTCTTCGCCTTCAAAAAACTCTTCGACGATTGCATTGTTTGTCCTTGAAAATTCAATTGCCTGTCGGATCGCTGCCTTAAGATCCTCTTGATTTGTAACTTTACATACTCCCTTTGATGAATTGCAATCAACGGGCTTTACTACCATAGGAAATGAAAATCCCTTAATTTCGGACAATTTGTCATCAGTTACAATGGTATATTTTGCGCTTGGAATACCATTTTCACGGAAGATATTCTTCATATATTTTTTATTTGTCATTTCAAGACCTGTTTTATGGCTGATATAACAAGGCAGACCAAGTTCCTCTGATAGCAAAGAAACAGTCAGCATTGCTTGATCAGTGCATACAGTCATGATGAGATCAACATTTTCTTCAATTGCAAGGTTACGAATTGCCTCGACATCAAGAGTACTTATTCTGTAAAATTTATCAGCAGCGTCTTTACCTACAGGATTTTCGGTATAATCTGCCATAATTATATAATATCCTCTGTTGCGAAGCTTTTCGGCAAGAACTGCTTGCGGAACTCCGGCGGCAAGAACAAGAGCTTTTTTCATTTTATCACCTTTATAATATATAAATACTGTTTACTTTGTTATATTTTGTGTTTAAAAATTGACACATTTTCTAATTAATAATTTAATTCTATCACACTTCCCTATTTTTTTCAATACTTTTCTATATATTTTTTCCTTCGACAGCTTTTGATTGTTTTCATTCTTATAATTGGTATATTTTATAATCAAACACGAAGATATAAATAAAGAGAGGTATATTTATGAAAGGGTTGTTCAAAGATAAAGAAAAAGAAGAATTAAAAGCAGAAATTCAAAGATTAAGGAGAATTTTATCGCTTCAAAAACAAAAAGAAGAATATGATAGTATACACATGATACCCATTGATCGTATTTGCCTTGACAGTGTGCGAGCAGACGAGGAAGATGCCGATGATGAGTTTATTCATCTTATGGAGAGTATACGAATACACGGATTGATTCAACCTATACTTCTAAAAAGAATTTCTATTGATATGTCCGATGAAACGGGTCTTTTCACCCTTGTTTCAGGGTCAAGACGTGTAAAGGCATTGAAGCTTCTCGGTGAAAAACGTATTAAATCGATAATTTTACCCAATGATGTAGAAAATCTTTCAAAACTAACTTTTATTGAAAACTATCATCGACAATACTATGATATCTTTGAAACCTATGAAATAATTAAAGGAATTTATTCCAGTTCTCAAAATGATTTTCAAGGAACTGCCGATTCCCTATGTATTGGTAAGAAAATGCTTAAAAACATTTTGGATCTTGAAAAAATTGATGATGATGAACGTGAAATGTGCCGTTGCTATAAGCTTTCAAATTATCAAATACTTTGCATTTCCAAAATAGATGATCATAGTTCGAGAAAAATTGCAATCAGACATATTGGCAGTAAGGGGTTAAGCCGACGTCAAACAGAGGAATATTTATATGATCTTATCGGAATGGAATCTTTGGCTGAAATCATTGAACCAAGTAAGAAAAAAATGATCTTAAAAGATATAAGACTTTTTTATAATACCATCGATAGAACAATAGACTCCTTTGAAGAAAGCGGCCTCCCTATTGAATGTATAAAAGAAGAGCACCAAGAGGGATTTAAAATCATAATTAATATAAAGAAACGCACATCGAATCAAAACATTTCCCCTATTTCTTCAATTTCATCATAGAATTTATTGTTCCACGTGGAACAATAATTCCACAAAGAAAAACAAAATGTTCCACGTGGAACATTTATAAAACTGTTGACATTTACCTTTATATTTGATATAATTTTAGTATCATTTAAAAAGAGGTATAAAAATGGGAAGAATAATTGCATTTGCTAATCAAAAAGGCGGAATTGGCAAAACAACTTCAGCAATAAATACTGCGGCTGCAGTAGCCGCTTTGGGATATAAGGTTCTTTTGGTTGACTGTGACCCACAGGGAAACACTACAAGCGGAGTAGGAATCAATAAAAAGGGTTTAATAAATTCTACATATGATGTAATGATCGGCAATTGTGATGTCAATTCTGCAATCAGAAACACTGAATTTAAGAATTTACACATATTGCCTACTAATATCGATCTTGCAGGTGCAGAATTTGAGCTTGTAACCCTTGATGATCGTGCATTTAGACTTAAAAATGCACTTGATACTGTTAAAGATCAATATGATTATATTTTTATTGACTGTCCTCCTTCTTTGGGCATTCTTACAATAGACTGTCTTACAGCCGCAGATGGCGTTATAATTCCAATGCAGTGTGAATATTTTGCTCTTGAAGGCTTATCACAGCTTATGGTTACGATTAGAAAGATTAAAGGACTCTATAATTCTGATCTCCAGATAGTTGGAATAATAATTACAATGTTTAATGGCAGACTAAATCTTTCCATGCAGGTTCTTGGAGAGCTTAAAAAATATTATGCAGATAAAATATTCAAAGAACCTATTCCGAGAAGCGTAAGACTTTCGGAGGCTCCAAGCTACGGAATGCCAATTGAATATTATGACAGAATGTCAAAGGGTGCAGAGGCATATAGAGCAATTGCAAAAGAACTTATAACAAGAATATAAAAAAGGAAGTACACTGAGAATAAACGTTTTGCACAATGATGTGTGCAAAATGTTCAAAACTATTCTCAACGGTGTACTTCTCTTTTATTTTTACACACGTAAAAAAACATAATTGTTCAAAACATTTTGTTTGTTTTATGACTTTAAAGTAAGAAAGCAAAATTGAATATAATTTAAAAAATCGCGTAAAAGCATATAAAATAATATAAAAACGTCCCAAAAAAACTGAGTTTGCATCAAGTTAATAAAATAACATTTTTAAAGACTTTGAACAACTTTTAACAAGTTTTGCACATATAAATATAAAAATGTGCAAAACTTGTGGATTACTGTGCAAAAACAATATTTCCACAAATATATTGTTTAAAACTGTTCAAAATAAAAAGACTGAAGAAATTTTTGTATCTTCAGCCTTTTTTTATTTATTTATTTATTTATAATCAGGTCCAATCCTCATAATTTTCGTAGCCTTCGGGAGCTTCTGCAACATAGTCGTCCATGATTGTATAATACTTCATGGAGATTGAAGCCTTTACGGATACTGTAGTTGAAGTTCCTGTTCCCATAAGGTCTCCCTCTGCCTCAATTTCAAGATCCATGGAAACTGTTTCAATAAGTCCGTTTTTAAGCTTAATTGTAAGAGTTGTATCCTTGAATGTTGCTTCGGTCTCACCAAGATCCATACCAAGATCAGAATCGGAGGTGTCCGACAAAAGCTTTTGAAGGGTTTCTCCGGAAATGTTTACTGTAATTGTTGATCCTGCAACAGTTGCATCCTTGAAAACGTCTTCAAGATTGCTGTCCTTTGTGAAAATTGAAAGAATATCATCGGTTTCGGAGTTTTCTTCTTCCTCAAGCTTGATTTTATAATTTGCACCCTCGGAATCTGTAATGTATGTATATCCGTCCTTACCGTTATAGTATTCGTCCTCGGTGGTTGTTTGGTTTTGCCCCATTGCATCAGTTGTTGTCTTTGTAATATTTCTTGTGTATTTGATACCTTCTATATACTGTGTTGTAAGTGTGGAAACAGCCTTAACCTTCATAGAAACGATCATTACGTCCATATCCATTTCTACGGTGGTTTCAACCTTGGAGGAATCCTTCATAGATGAGAAAAGGCCCGTGGGATATGTTTTCGCAAGAGCAACAAGCTCGGGGTATTCTGAGGTCTTTTCAGGTGCTTTGGGTGCTTTGGAAGCACTAAAGTCTATATTTTCTATAGTAACGGAAAGATCCTTGAATTCTTTATCGGCGCCAAGAAGAGGAATTCCGTAAAACTCTGTTCCCTTTGCCTTTGATGTGATCTTAATTATTTTAAGATTGTTTTCAAGGTCCAATTCTGCAGCAACTGTAACTGTTTCAAACGAAATATTTTCATCGGGAGCAAACATTGCTTTGAAGGTTGAACCGTCCGCCTTGAAGGTAAGCTTTTGAGCAGTTTCGCTCTTTTCAATAAGGGCATCTGTAATCTGTTCGTCTTCAAGAGCAAGTCTTGCAGCGTTTGTAAGGTTAAAGCTCATAAACTCGCGCATAATGTCGCTGTCTTCCGAGGACTTTACACTAAATTTGATATCTTCTGCGGAATAATAATTTTTTGTTCCGTCACTGTAGATCGGGTAAGTTGTTTCATCGATCTTTATATCGTATGATTTTGCGCCGCTTGTACGGTTTCCTGCGTAATCCACACTGACTGTGTATTCACCCAGGGTTACCTTTGCGCTGAGTGTAAGATCTGTTGCCGCTGCAAGAAGCTCTGCTGCAGAGCTCCAAACTTCAGCGGGAGTCGGTTCCTTTTTACATGAAGCCAAAAGGGGTATCATCATGCAAATTACAAGAACAAATGCTGTAATCTTTGTAAATTTCATTGTACGTTATTCTCCTTATAAAGTAAATATTATGAAAAAGGAACTTTTTTGACGGATTTATAGTGTAATTCCGCTAAAAGTTCCATTTTTTCAACAATTATTCGTCGTCCTCGTCAAGATCCTCGTCACATTCGCTGTCGCAACCGCTGCAGCCTTCGCAATCACCGTCGCAAACAAATGAAACGTGCTTTCCGCAACTGGGACAGATGATGTCTGCGGGATCAATGTCAAGATCAAAAAAGATCTCCTCACCGCATTCGGGACACATAGCTTCTATGATGTCGTCATCTTCTTCATCTTCGTCAAAATCGTCCTCATCATAGTCTTCGTCGTCTTCGTCATCCCAATCGAAGTCTTCGTCATCTGCGTCGTAACCGTCGCAGCCTTCACAGCCTTCGCATGAGCAATCGTCACTTTCAGCCTCTTCAAGAAGATATTCTTCAACGTCTCCAAGATCTGAATCAAGCTCGTCGCAGTAGTCGCGGAGCTGAACTGCTTCATCGGAAAGATCCTCAATTTCAAGAGCCATGTCATCAAGAATTTCAACGATCTTTGCAAGAAGCTTGCCGTTGCCCTTTTCTGTGTCGAGATCCATGCCTTCCATCATACCCTTAAGGTATGCAACTTTTTCGGAAATTGTCATAGTTTTATCTCCTTTTTACTACTATTTAATAGTTTTTGCTAATCTTTCGTAATTTTTATTGATCTGTCAATAAAAAAGTCAAGTTATCAGTATTATACGTTATGCACGGGAGAGATATTCGCCGCTTCTTGTATCGATCTTAATAACTTCGCCAACCTCAATGAAGAGGGGAACCTTAACCTCTGCTCCTGTTTCAACAGTAGCGGGTTTGAGAGTGTTGGTTGCTGTATTGCCTGCAAAACCGGGGTCAGTATCAGTAACAGCAAGTTCAACGAATGTTGGGGGTTCAACTGCAAAAACATTACCCTTGTAGGAAACGATCTTGCACATCATTTCTTCCTTAACGAATCTGAAGTCATCACCTACAGTGTCGTGAGAAACAAGAGTTTCGTCCCATGTTTCTGTGTCAAGGAAGTGATAAAGAGCTCCGTCATCATATGAATACTGCATTTCTTTTCTTTCAACATAAGCATTTTCGAACTTATCTGTAGGGCTGAATGTCTTTTCGATAACTGCTCCTGTAATTACGTTTCTGAGCTTTGTACGAACAAAAGCTGCACCCTTTCCGGGCTTAACGTGCTGGAATTCGATTACCTGAAGAACGTTACCCTCCATTTCAAATGTAACACCGTTTTTGAAATCGCCGGCTACTACCATAATTTTATATCCTCCGTAAAATTAATTTAATTTGTTATGAGTGTAAATGACATCTCACCTAATTATATACTATTTCTGATAATTTTTCAAGGGGTTTACAGATATTTTTAAATTTTTTTCGATAATTTATTGTATAATTTCCGGAATGAAAAAAAGACTGTAAAAGCTCGTGGGAGTTTTACAGTCATTTTTTTAGTTATCTTTGTTTGTATCTTTGTTTGTGTTACCGAGAGGAAGACCTTTAATTCTGCGGATAATATAGTCAGCTCCTGCCTCTCCGCTTGATCCGAGATTGTAGAAATACTCGTTTCGAAGATTACTGATCTGTTCTGCGTAGTCGTCCTTATGAACAAGGAAGTCTTCTACGGTTTTTGAAATGTTGCAGCACTCTGATTTTTCGATTGAACGTCCAACCTTATTTCTGCCTGTAATATCGAAGGGTTCAATGGAGATCTTTTTGTAGTCCTTGTTTACAACCTTCATTTGTGTGTTTACAAAAAGTGTGGGTCTGTTGGTTGTAAAGCTGTATTCAAAGGCGATTCCCGACCAGTCGGTGATCATTATATCGGAATTATATACCGTGTCGGTTGATGAGAAATCCGTCTGAATGATGAAGTCCTCGGAAAGCTTATCCTTGTATCTTTCAAACATTTCCTCCATTCTTACAGGGAAACGCTTGATATACTGGGGGTGAGGTCTGATTATTACCTTGTATTTGTCGCAAACAAGATCGTTTACGATGTCATCGATACAGCTGTCGAGGATATTGTCATACTGCCACGAGGGAGCTATGAGGATAACGGGCTTCTCGTTTTCCTTCTTTTCCTTCTTGCTGTAAGCCTCAAGCATATTGTCCATAAGGCCATAGCCGCATTTTACAATTCTCTTTTTGTGGGTGTTTCTCAGGTTTTCCATGGCTCTGATTTCAAGTCCTTGACTGCGGCTGACAACAAATACTGTGTCAAAATAGTCAAGGGCGCCCGTTCTGTAGGTAAGGTTCAGAGAGGTACAGCCGTGGTCCACATAGATGTATTCAATGTTCTTCTTCATTTTAGAACGCTTGATATGATATTTTTCAAGGTCCGGGGTGGTCATAACAACGATCTTACATTCAAGCTTCATCATCAGTGTAATAAGCTGATTACCGCTGATATAATAGGGCTTGATGCGGGGATTGTTCTTCTTGAAAATTGCGTCCTTAGGGTCATTTGTAATGTAAGTTATGGTAATGTCGGAGTTTTTCAGTATTGATTCAATGATGTTTTCAAAATACTTATAAAATCCGCTGCCTTCGGAATAGAACACAAGATCCATGTTCTGAAGGTTGTCTCCGCGGCAGATCTCTTTGTAATATTTTTTTGAAAGGGCTTTGTTTTCCCGGTTGATCTTTGCTTCTTCCTTTGCTTTTTCCTTAAGATTATTCAGGGTCTTGTAGTCAATGTATTTGTTGGGATTGTAGATCATATTGACCAAATACATTACAGGAATTGAAAACAGGTTTCCGAAGATCCAATAAAGACCAACACCGCCGGGAACAAGGAACGCGAAATATGTTGAGAATGCGATCATGAATATGGTCATTCCCCAGCGACCGAAAAATCCCTGCTCGATCTGGAGTACATTGATCTTGTTCTGTACAATACACATCAAAAGCGCGGAAATTCCTGCAAACAGAGGTATGAGGAACAAAAGATTTAAGGCGAGGGTGGGTACGCTTGAAAGGTCAATACCCAGGAAGCTCATGTTGATGGACTGCATTTTTTCAATAAATCCGCCAACATCATATCCTGAAAGTGCGCCTTGCTCAAGAGACATAAAGGCATCGTAGTTTTTACCGTCAGACACAAGCTGCATTACCTTAAGCTCAGGGGCGGAACCAAGATCTGCAAGTCCCGAAAGCTCCTTTGCTTTTTCGACAAATGCGTTTATAACCTCTGCGGGAATGTGCAGAATGTGCTTTAAGGGTCTGTAAACAACATCAATAAGACCGAAGATAAGGGGAAGCTGTATAAAAAGAGGGCTCATTCCTGCAAAGGGGCTGTATTTTTCCTTTTTATAAAGCTCGCTTTGCGCGTCAAGAAGCGCGTCCTTGTCATCAACGTACTGGTATTTTAGCTGGTCGAGCTGGGGCTTCATTTTGATCATTTTTACCGAGTTTTTCTGAACAAGAAGAGATACAGGGAAAAGTATCACCTTTGTCAAAAGAGTAAATATGATAATTGCCAATCCGTAATCCTTGAATATGTCATAGCAAAGCTTCAACACATAGCCCAGTGGAGTTCCGAGTATTTCGCCTATGATATCCATAATTTTTTCTCCGTTTTATGTTAATATTTAGTCATTTTCGGAAAAAGCCTGTAGATGACCTTTCCCTCGATGCACTTGTCCTTTATAATTCCGAATTTTTGATCTCTTGAATCGGTGGAGAATTCGAGATTATCACCGAGAAGAAAATATTCCCCGTCCTGAAGCTGAAGCTCTGTTGGGGTATAGGTTTCCTTGCCAAACACGGTGATATATTCCGAATTGACATAAAGCTCCCCTGTTTTTGTGATGAGGACATGATCTCCGGGAGCAGCTGCCACTCTTTTTACAATTGTTCCCGCAGTCAGCTCGGGCAGTCTGCAAACAACTATATCACCTGCTTGTATACTGTCAAAAAGCTTCCAAATTACAACGATGTCCCCGTCATACAGGGCGTTTTCCATGGAGGGACCGTGTATAAATCCAAGAGAAACAACAAAGCCGGAAACAAGAAACGCTGCAACAAGCGCCGCTATCAATATGGCAAATGTTATCAGCGTTTCTTTATTTTGTTTTATTTTTGATCTCGTTTCAGACTTATTCGTCATCTTCGTCAAATTCTGAATCGTCAAAGCCGTCCTTGGAGTTGTCAAGAGACTGTACGTTATCTGCGTTTTCGTCATTGTTTCCCTTGAGCTTTCTCTTTATCTTTCTGAAATAAAAGGTAAATGCCGCTCCGCAAGCAACTGCAACACCTGCAACGATCTGTACAATAAATGTGGCTGTCGACGGATCAAGGTATGCGCTTGATACTGTTGAGAACATCAACATTCCAAGTACAAAAAATACTGCGAAAACTGCAACAAGCTTCTTTTTCATGTCCGATCTCCTTTCTTGTTGTGTCTTTCAAAACGGTATATATGAACCTTGAAAGACTTTAAAATTAATTTATATTTTTGCTTTGCTTAATAGAACCAACAATTGTCGGGAATTTCGTAAACATCGATCTTTTCCCAATTTTTGAAGTTGGAGGCGTCCCCTGTGATCTTATAAACGTGGACCTCTGCCTCGTGATTGTTACCGCCCTCGGTAACTCTTTTTACAACGCTCTTATAATAATATCTTACATTGTCCTCATCGACTTCGTCAAGAGGAGTGCCGTAATCCTTGTAATTTTCAACGCCTGCGGCTCTGAGAATTGTGGGCAGTACGTTGATCTGTGATACGGGCATGTCTGAATATTCAAGCTCAGTGCCAATGGCAGTTGCTTCCTTGTGGAAAAGACCGATCCTTGTAGCTTTCTGAAGGGGCTTGGTGTCGGATACGGCTGATCCGTGGTCACCGAGAATGAAGATTTCCGTGTTGTCATAAATTTCTGCTTCCTTCATCTTTGCGAAAAGCTCGTAAAGTATGTGGAATGAACCCATTGTCTGCTCAACAACATCCGTTCCGAGAGGAACTCTCTTGCCGTTTGCATCAAGTGTATAGGGAGCATGGGGGCCGTTGAAATGAAGAAGCTTGAACTGCTTTGTGTCGGAATCTGCAAAAAACTCCTCTGCAAGATCCTCATAGTATTGAGCTTCATCAATTACATATCTTTCGCTTTCTGTGTAAACTCCCGAGCTTACATCATCGGAGTAGCACCAATAGAATGGCTTCAGGGCAATGGGAGTATATCTGTATGCGGAGATCTTGAGCATATTTTCGATAAGTGCTGAATAATTGATCTTTTCCTGCTCATAAGAAATATTGTTTATATACTGAAGCTGTGAGCCGTCATCTCCAAACCATGTGGAGATATCTCCGTAGATGCCCACATTGTAGCCTGCCTTTGAAAGCTTTTCAATGGAGCTTGTACCTGTAAGCTTTGTCCATGAGGTGTTGAAATATTCTGCCTTGGAAAGCTTGTAGGCATCCTTTCCGCCAAGAGCAGTGAGAATGTTGTTTATACCGGGCTCGGTTCTTGCAAATTCTGTTGTGGCGTTGGTGTATGAAGTAAAACCGTCGAGCTTTTTGAAGAATTCGGGGTCCTTTTCAAGCACATCTTCAACATAATCATAGTCAAATCTGTCAAGAACAACCACAAGAATATTGTGACCTGATGAGAAGAGATATTGGTCGTCGTTGGAAAAATAAACGTCGGAGTCGATTGTGACGCTTTCGTAGGTTTCTCCTGTTTTAGGCATTATAAATATGCTGATGATTCCAATGACCTGTATAAGAACAAGGAAAATCGATACATATTTCAGTGTGATGCGCCAATATTTTCTGCTGAAGTACAAAAGCATATATGCGGCAATAATGATGAGAGCCCATACGATAAGGTTACCGACCATTTTGCCTGCCATTGTCTGCCAAGCAATGGCATCGCCTGTAAGGGCTTCCATAAGATCTCCGTTGAAAACATTTCCCTGGAGATATCCTGCAACGCCTGCGGCAAAAAAGGCGGTTGAGAGAAAGTTAAAGATCTTTCCTCGGAGAAGCGAAACAAGAAAGGTGGTTGCACTGAAAAGCACTATTGTAAGAATTCCCATGGTGCTTGCCACTCTTGCAGGGCTGAAAATTATCGACTCCGCATTTGACATTGCGATCTCAAAGGGTCCGAAAAATACAAAAGTAAAATAGAAGAAGAAAATGGGGAAGACTGAAATCAGCAATCTTTTCTTGAAGCTTCTTTTGTCCTGCCACAGCTCAATAAGCTTGATCTTTGGAGATTTCCGCTGATCATTGCGTCGGCTTTTTTTGTCCATATTATTATCCATAAATTATTACCTTATTAGTTATCAGATTAATTATACATTAAAAAAATGATGATATTTCATTTTTCAACACTTGATTATATCACACAGTCGTTTTTTTGTCAAGTAAAGGACTCCGTCAATTTTGACAACCTTTATTTTAAAATTACGGCGATATCCGTCAATATTTCGTTGTATTTGCCGCTTTACATTGAATAAATGGAAAAAACAATGCAAGGCAAAACCAAAGCCGCCTAAAAAACAGCGGCTTTTTTGCTTTAAAGGGAACTACTCTGTTTTTGAGTAAAATAAATTCAAAAGGCGCACCGGTGTAGGGTGCTGCTTTCTCCTGCAGCCGAGGGCTGCTTTTTGTCAGGGCGCAAGAAGCGCTTCAAGTGCAAGGGTATATACGGATGATCCAAGACCGCTGATGCTGCCTTGGCAAAAGGGCTTGATGATTGAAGGTTTATCTGCAAAAAACGTGTTTTTTCTTGGGCAAACCTCAATTACGGGAACATTAATTGCATTGATCGCCTCGGCAATTGCATAGGAAGAAAGAGCATATCCGCCTGCGTCAAGGATCACGCCGTCAAATTCCTCGTGGGCAAGGTAAAGGGATTCAATGATCTCACCCTCAAAATTGGTTTTGACAAATTCAACCTCGGCGTCATAGTCCTCTGCGATTTCGTTGACTCTTTGAATAATATCAAACAAGCTGTCGTTGCCGCTGTTTTCAATTTCTTCTCTGCCGAGAATCCAAGCACCGGGACCGTTTATAACCATAATCCGCATAATTCCACCGCCTTAATTTAATAATTAGACATTTTTTCCGTATTTTTTTATAAAGTTGCGTTTTATAGGTTTTTCAAAAAACCTTTTGACCTCAAAAAAAGGAAGCATTGAAGGACCGAGAGGGTCAACGAGCAGGGTCTTGACATTGCAAAATCTGCCTGCTAAAACATCGGTGAATATCTGATCTCCCACAACCAAGGCGTTCTTTTTTTCAATTCCGAATTTCTTGAGCATATTTGTAATAAGTTTCTTGGAGAACATGGGCTTTTTAGCGTTCGGGAAGGAAATGACTCTGTCCTTTTGGTGAAACATCTTGCCTCTGCTTTCATCGGTGTTGTTGGAAAGAAGCACGACCTTTATACCCTCTGAGGCTGCTCTTTTTAAAAATCTCGCGGAATAATCTGTAACAGATCTTTCGGAATATCTCACAAGAGTATTGTCTATGTCGCAAAAAATAATTTTTATGTTATTTTTTTTGAAAAACTCGCCGTTTATACTGTCAAGATCATCAAAATAATGATCGGGTGTAAAAAACTTTTTCAATTCCTGCCTCCTTTGATCCGTAGTTATTTAACGCCATATATAATTATAGCAGATAAATGTAAATATTACAACAATTATTTTGAATAAATACATAGTTTTTCTGTGGCGTAAATATAAATTATACCATAAAAATTAATTTGGAGGAGCTATATGTTTATTTGGTCAGTACGAGCATCAAGCTTAAAATTCATTCTTGCGTGTTTTCTTTGCGTTACCGTTCTCGGTACGCTGATCGCAGTGATACCCCTTGCGGATCAGGGCGACAACAGTCTTGCGGCAGGAAATGTCAATTATGACGGAATTGGGGGAATATCCGATATAAAGGATTTTCTCTCGTCATTCGGATGGGAACTTAAGGAGGGGGAGCCTGTCAGCGAGGAGGTCACAATTCCTGATGAATTTGACAAGGTGTTTGTAAATTATAATGAAATTCAAAAAAAGCAGGGACTTGATCTTTCAAAATATAAGCGCAAAACTGTGACAAGGTATACATTTGAGGTTACAAATTTTGAGGGATATGAGGGAACTGTTTATGCAAACGTCATAGTGTACCGAAGCCGAGTTATAGGAGGGGATATATGCTCTGCCGCTCCCGATGGCTTTGTTTACGGTTTTTCGGGAGAATAGTAAAATTTCCCGTTGACAACCCTGTTTATTTTTGATACAATAAAAATATATAATGGGAAGTGTGGGCTGTTAACAGCAGAAAACACAAGAATAAATAGTAAAGAACAACTAAAATAAATATTTAGTACCTTTTTTTAAAAGTTTTTGAAGAAGGGTATGGGGAAAGTTTTTTTCAAAAACAGCACGGCGCTAAAATTAAATAAACAAAAAGCAAAGAACAACTAAAATAAATATTTAGTACCTTTTTTCAAAAGTTTTTGAAGAGGGGTATGGGGAGAAACCTTTTTTCAAAAAGTTTCTCCCCGAAAAAAGGAGAAAAAATGAAATTTGCGGCAACATGTCTTTTTGGACTTGAAAAATTACTTGGTGAGGAGATCACGGAGCTTGGTTACAACAGAATGGAGACCATTGACGGAAGGGTAATATTTGAAGCGGATGTTGAGGATATACCGAGACTTAACATCAATCTCAGGTATGCGGAAAGAGTATACATTATCATGGGAGAATTCAATGCTTCAAGCTTTACAGAGCTTTTTGACGAAACAGCAAAGCTTCCGTGGGAGGATTTTATAGGAGAAAAGGATGTGTTCCCTGTAACAGGACATTCTATAAAATCCACTTTAACAAGTATACCCGATTGCCAATCCATTATAAAAAAGGCGATTGTAAAGAGACTTACGTCTGTTTACCGTGTGAGTTGGTTTGAGGAAATCGGAATATTATATAAGGTAGAGTTTTTCATGTTAAAGGACAGAACATGGTTAATGATCGATACAAGCGGAGCTCCTCTGCATAAGAGGGGATACCGCACAGAGTCGAATGCGGCGCCGATCAGAGAAACACTTGCGGCGGCTCTTGCAACCATTGCGCGTCCAAGAGAGGACGTGCTGTTCTGGGATCCAATGTGCGGAAGCGGAACCATACCGATTGAGGCGGCTCTGCTTATGTCAAATACGGCTCCGGGAATCAACCGTCATTTTGCGGCAGAAAGCTTTCCGCAGATTGATGCAGATTGGTGGAGGGAAGCATTTGAGGAGGCGCACGATAATATAAAAACAGATTGCTGCTTTGAGGCATATGCATCTGACATTTCCGAGGATTGCGTAAGGATTACAAGGGATAATATTGCAAGAGCGGGAATGGGCAGGTATATAAAGGCGTTCCAAAGAGATGCTCTTTCCATTGTCACGGGGGGCAGAAGGGGAACGGTGGTGTGCAATCCGCCATACGGAGAAAGACTGATGACGGAGGAGGAGACCTTCCGACTGTACCGTGATATGGGAAGGCATTTCAAGACTCTTGATTCATGGCAGATATATATAATTTCATCTGCGGATAATTTTGAAGCACTTTACGGAAGAAGAGCGGACAAGGTACGTAAGCTTTATAATGGAATGATACGCTGCTCATACTATCAGTATTTTAAAGGCAATATAAAGAGCGGGGCAAAAAACAGCGGATTTAATTGTAAAATTAATTAAAATTTCTAAAAACCACTTGCAATATGAAAAAAAATAAGATATACTTTATGTGATAAGTATATTTTACCCTTGACAGACCGACGGACACTGTCAGATAAAATTTATTTTTACCGTCGGAGATGGAGTTTAAAAATGGAAAAGAAAACACCACTTTATGATTGCCACGTTGCCCTTGGCGGAAAGATCGTTCCTTTTGCAGGATATCTTCTTCCCGTACAGTATGCAACAGGCGTTATTACAGAACACATGGCGGTTCGTACCAAGGCAGGACTTTTTGATGTTTCTCACATGGCGGAGTTGGTTCTCGAGGGCCCCGATGCACTGAAAAACGTAAATATGCTCACAACAGTACATATTGAGGAAATGGTTGACGGACAGGTAAAGTATTCTCCCATGTGTAACGAAAACGGCGGTATCGTTGATGACCTTATGGTTTATCGTATGGGACCTGAAAAGTACCTTCTTGTTGTAAATGCTGCGAATCATGAAAAGGACTACGAATGGATCAAGGCGCATATTTCGGGAGATGTAACTCTCACAGATATTTCAGAGGGCGTTGCACAGATCGCTCTTCAGGGACCTGTTTCAGAAGTTATCCTTAAAAAAATCTGCAACGAGGCAGATATACCCACAAAATACTATACATTTATCCCCGGTGTAACTCTCAAGACAAATAAGGGAGATATTACAGAGGTTATCGTTTCCAGAACGGGCTATACAGGAGAAGCGGGCTACGAACTGTATTGCAAGGCAGAGGATGCAGAGGCTCTGTTTATGACACTTCTTGAGGTTGGTAAGGAAGATGGGCTGATTCCCTGCGGACTTGGCGCACGTGATACACTTCGTCTTGAGGCATCCATGCCCCTTTACGGTCACGAAATGAATGACGAGATCTCTCCCAAGGAAGCATCTCTTGGATTTTTCGTAAAAATGGACAAGGAGGACTTTATTGGTAAGGAGGCAATCATCGCAAGAGGAGAGCCCAAGATCAAGAGAGTCGGAATTGAGATTACAGGCAGAGGAATTGCAAGAGAGCAGTGCAAGATCTTCAAGGACGGACAGGAGATCGGTTGGGTAAGCTCCGGAACACACTGCCCATTCATTGGACATGCTGTTGCTATGGGATACGTTGAGAAGGAATATGCTGTTGTTGATACAACACTTGAAATCGATGTGCGCGGCAGAAAGGTTGAGGGAAAGGTCGTAAAGCTTCCCTTCATTAAAAAGGACAAATAAGCCTTGTTAAGCGGCTTGAAATAATTAAAAATAATATAATTTTTATCGGAGGTTAATTATGAACATTCCAAAGGAATTACTTTACACAAAATCACACGAGTGGGTTAAGAAAAATGAGGACGGAACAGCATACGTTGGACTTACAGACTTTGCTCAGAGCGAGCTTGGCGACCTTGTATATGTAAATCTTCCTCAGGAAGGCGATATCGTTACAGTTGAAGAAACATTTGCAGACGTTGAGTCTGTAAAAGCAGTTTCCGATGTATATTCTCCTGTTTCCGGAACAGTTGAAGCAGTAAATGAAGAGCTTCTTGATGCTCCCCAGCTTATTAACGAAACACCTTATGAAGCATGGTTTGTTAAGGTTTCTGCAATCACAGCAGAGGCTGAATTCCTTACAGCTGAAGAGTACGAGGCACTTATCGCTCAGTAATCATTCATTAAAGCAAAATACTTGAATCCTTTTTAGCAAAATATTAAGGGTTTTTATGGGAAAACCTTTTAAAATAGGTTTTCCCATTTTTTAGTTGGTGCGAGGAATGTTTGGTTTGTTAGTCACTTACCAAAAACAAGCGAAAGCCGAGTTGAGCAAGGCATCGTGGTTAGCAAAACCCTGTAGGGGAGGGGCTTGCTCCTCCCGAAAAAACAATAATTAAATCGTATTTACCTCGTAGGGACGACCTGCGGTCGTCCGAAAATGCTTGTTTTACGTATTTTATAACGGGCGAACACAGTTCGCCCCTACGAAGAAAGAATTAATCATTGTTCCCAAAAACACACTAATAACCCAAGATGCACAAACTAAAAATAAAAATAATCCCCAATTATTAAAGTTTTTTGATCCAAACTTTTTTACAAAAAAGTTTGGTGGGGTTCGGGGCGAAGCCCTGAAAAAACAAAAAGAACCAAGCGGGTTCGGGGCGAAGCCCTGAAATAATAATAAAAAGAAAGGTAGAAGACAATATGGGAAGTTATGTACCAAACAGCAAGGCTGAAAGAGAAGCGATGCTTAAAGTCATCGGAGTATCAAGTGTAGCCGAGTTGTTTTCAGACGTACCCGAGGAAATGCTCCTTAAAGACGGCGCACCGATTCCTGCGGGTCTTTCCGAAATTGAGGTTTCGGAGAAAATCAACGAAATTGCAGATAAAAACGTAATATTCAAAACAATACTCAGAGGTGTGGGAGCATATAATCACTATATTCCCGCAATCGTTAAGAGTGTTGTAAACAAGGAGCAGCTTGTAACTGCATATACACCCTATCAGGCGGAGATCAGCCAGGGTATCCTTCAATCAATTTTTGAATATCAGACAATGATCTGCTCAATCACAGGCATGGATGTGTCCAATGCATCTGTATATGACGGAGCAACCGCTACAGCAGAGGCTGCAGCTATGTGCCGTGAAAGAAAGAGAAGCACAGTGTATGTTTCCGAAACTGTAAACCCTGAATACATCAAGGTTCTCAAAACATATTGTTACGGAAGCGGAGCAGAGGTTGTTGTAATTCCCGAAAAAGAGGGAAAGACAGACAAAGAAGCACTTGCAGAGGCACTTACGGATACTGCTGCATGCTTCATTCTCCAGACACCTAATTACTACGGTATTTTTGAGGATGCAACAGAGATCGGAGAGATCGTACATGCAAAGGGTGCAAAATATATTATGAACTGCAATCCCATCGCTCTTGCAGTGATGAAGACCCCTGCAGAGTGCGGAGCGGATATCGCAGTTGGCGAAGGACAGCCTCTTGGTATGCCCATAGCGTTCGGAGGACCTTACCTTGGCTTCATGGCGGCAAGATCCGCAATGGCAAGAAAGCTTCCCGGAAGAATTGTCGGCGAAACAGTTGACAAGAACGGTCAGCGCGGATTTGTTCTTACACTTCAGGCAAGAGAACAGCACATCAGACGTGAAAAGGCGTCATCAAATATCTGCTCAAACCAGGCTCTTTGTGCGCTTACAGCGGCAGTTTATATGTCTGCAATGGGCGAAATCGGAATGAAGTCAGTTGCAGAAAACTCAATGAGCAAGGCTCACTATTTTGCTTCCGAGCTTGCAAAGATCGGTGTTGCTCCCGTGTTTAACGGTGAGTTTTTCCATGAATTTACAGTAAAGCTTCCCGATGCCGATAAGGTTCTTGCAAAGCTTGAGGAAAACGGAATTCTCGGCGGATATCCCACAGACAAGGGTGTAATTTTCTGTGCTACCGAGGTAGTAACAAAGGCAGAAATCGATAAAACCGTTGAAATAATCAAGGAGGTAATTGCATAATGAAGCTTATATTTGAACGCGGCCACGAAGGTCAGTATCTTGGAATAGTTCCCTCCTGTGATGTTCCCGTTTATGAAATGCCCGAGGATCAGAAGCGACAGACAAAGCTCAACCTTCCTCACGTTTCTGAAAACGAGCTTTCTCGTCATTATACAGAGATCGCCAAGAGAGTGCATGGCGTAAATGATGGATTTTATCCCCTTGGCTCTTGTACAATGAAGTACAATCCCAAGATTAACGAAGAAATGGCTTCCCTTAAGGGCTTTACAAAGGTTCACCCCAAGGCTCCCGATTATGCAGTACAGGGTTGTCTTGAGGTTCTTGCAAAGACAGAGGAATATCTTGCGGCAATTTCCGGTATGGATGCTGTTACTCTCCAAGGAGCGGCAGGAGCACACGGTGAGTTCACAGGACTTCTTCTCATCAAGGCTTATCTTGAGGCAAAGGGTGAAACCAAGAGAACGAAGATCATTGTTCCCGACTCTGCTCACGGAACAAACCCTGCTTCCGCTGTAATGTGCGGATTTACAATTGTAAATATCCCATCAAACTCCGATGGATGCGTAGATCTTGAGGCGCTTCGCAATGCGGTTGGCGAGGATACAGCGGGACTTATGCTTACAAACCCCAATACCGTTGGTGTGTTTGATAAGAATATTCTTGAAATTACAAAAACTGTACACGATGCAGGCGGTCTTTGCTACTATGACGGAGCAAACCTCAATGCAGTTATGGGTGTTGTACGTCCCGGCGATATGGGATTTGACGTCATCCACATCAATCTCCACAAGACATTTTCAACTCCCCACGGCGGCGGCGGTCCCGGATCAGGACCTGTTGGATGTAAGGAATTTCTCCGTCCTTTCCTTCCCGGAATCTGTCCCACTCTTACAGAAAACGGCTATGTATCTGCAAAAGCTGAGCAGTCAATCGGTGAGGTTAAGGCATTTGGCGGTAACTTCCTTGTAGTGCTCAAGGCACTCACGTATATTATGACTCTCGGACGCGAGGGCATCACAGAGGCTTCTACAAATGCAGTTCTCAATGCAAACTATATGATGGCTCGTCTGAAGGATCTTTATACAATGCCATATGACGTGATCTGTATGCACGAGTTTGTAA
>SVUF01000008.1 GCA_015063395.1 Oscillospiraceae bacterium | reverse complement strand
TGATGCTTTGGATCTACAACTGTGTGATGATACTGCTTTTGGGAGCGGAGCTGAACGTATATTTGAAAAAGCGTCCCGTTATAATATCGTAGGCAAAAGTGCGGGGGCGGAATATAATAGAATATTGATAACAAGAATGTAATAAATTCAAGCTGTGGGAAAAACGGAAAACAAAAACCCCGCGGTAAAGCGGGGAGTTTGGTTTCTTTTAAAAATTATTCGTTTTCTTGGGATAACTCCTGTGCAGCCTCAGCTTCTTTAACTGCCTCTTCATAGGCATTGATTATCGCCTCCTCAACCTCAGCCCTGAAGGGAGCGTTGATGGGGTGAACGATGTCACGGAATGTACCGTCGGGGTTTTTGCGGCTGGGCATAACAACAAAGAGTTTTTCTTTAGCACTGATGACCTTTATATCGTGGAGTGCGAGCTGGTTGTCAAAAGTCACAGAAACGACCGCTTTCATAGGTCCTTCATCGTCAAATAATTTTCTCACTTTTACGTTTGTGATCTGCATGGTGTGTCACCTCGGTTAAATAAATTACATTCTTTGTGAGGCACTCACATTGAATGATTAAATTATACAGTTATTTTTTGGCAAAGATTAGTGAATTTTGGAATTTTTTCTTTAAATAAAAAAAAACAAAATTTAAATAAAACTCTTTTCGTTGAAATTTCTTAATATTTTCACCAAAAAAAGCTAACAATAGCAATTGAAATGGTGAGTTTTATTAGTTTAACAAGGCAAACTATTTAAAGGAGCTTAAAAAATGAAAAACAATATTGATATGATAAAGAAGTGCAAAAGACTGCACTTTACGGGAATTGGCGGAGTATCCATGTCGTCCCTTGCGGCAATTGCCAAAAGCCGCGGATATGAGGTTACGGGCTCCGATGATGACAAAAACAACACAACGGTTGAATTTCTTGAATCCTTGGGAGTGAAGATCTACACGCCTCTTTCAGAAAAGAACATTGATGAGGGCGTGGAGCTTGTTGTACGCACAGCGGCGGTGCATCTTGACAATCCCGAGCTTCAGGCGGCGGCAGAAAGAGGAATACCCATAATTACCAGAGCTGAGTATCTTGGCTACATAATGACGGAATACCGTGAGCGCATCGGAATATCGGGAACTCACGGAAAAAGCACCACAACGGGAATGATACACTGCATATACGATACCTTGGGCTATGATCCCACAAGCATATGCGGGGCTGTGATGTCATGCGGAAGGGCGTATACACTGGGCTCGGAGGATAAGTTTATATATGAAGCCTGTGAGTACACCGATTCTTTCCTTCATTTTAATCCCACAACGGCTCTTATACTGAATATTGAGCTTGACCATGTGGATTATTTTCCGAACATTGAGGCTCTCATCTCGTCCTTCGGAAGATCGATCAAGGGAGCAAAGAGGGTCATTACCAACTATGATGACGAAAACTGCAAAAAGGCAGTGGGGACATTTTCGGGAGAAAAGGTGTTTATCTCATCAAAGGGCGATGAAAACGCGGATTTTTACGCAAAAAATATAGAGGTCTGCAAGGGACGCCATTCATTTGATATTATGATGAAGGGCGGCAGGACTGTTGCAAGAGTCAACATGGCAGTGCCGGGATATCACAATCTGATGAACGGACTTTTTGCCTTTGTCACAGCATACTGCGACGGAATATCCCCTGAGGAATGTAAGCGGGGAATTGAATCCTACCGCGGAATTGCAAAGCGATTTGAGCTGATCCTCACTCACAACGGAGCAAAAATATATTCCGACTATGCCCATCACCCCGAGGAGCTTGAGGTAACATTGAAAATGGCAAGACAGGTAACGGATGAAAAGCTTATAGCGGTCTTTCAGCCCCATACCTATTCAAGAACAGCAACCTTCCTTGAGGATTTCATAAGAGTGCTGTCGGAGTATGACGGATCCCTCATCACCGAGCTTATGCCCGCAAGGGAAACTGATAACCCCACGGGAGTCCACTCACTTGATATTGTAAACAGAGCCAAAAATTCAAAGTATCTTCCCACCCAAAGAGAGCTTTTTGACTATATCCTTGAAAACGGTAAAGAAGGGGAGCTTTATATATTCATGGGAGCAGGAGACATAACAAGATGGCCGGAGCGTCTTTTGAGGGAGCTTAATTCCAAGGCGGATAAATAACTGAAAACAGCGGTAAGCTGTTCATAAAAAACGACATAATATATTTATGAAAATATGATATGATACACAGAATAGACAAGGCAATAAAATAAAGAAGTGAGAAAAATATGAAAAACTATAAAAACGACAGAAGACCCACTGATAACAACAAAAAAGGGGAGGGCAAGAGCCGAAAGCCCTACAATAAGGAGCATGGAGAAAGACAAAGCGAGGACAATGCACCTGAGGGGCTGATCTACGGAAGAAACCCTGTTTTAGAGCTTTTGACATCGGGCAGAGCCCCCGACAAGCTCTATGTTGCGTCGGGTGACAGAGAGGGCTCCATAACTCTTGTGGTTGCAAAGGCAATCGATATGGGTGTTCCCGTTGTAAATGTTGATAAAAGAAAGCTGGATTCCATGTGCTGCGGAGCAAACCATCAGGGTGTTGCGGCTCTTGCAAGCTACAAGGAATACTGTTCCGTTGAGGATATTTTAGCCATTGCGGAGGAAAGAGGGGAAGCGCCCTTTATTGTAATTGCCGACGGAGTTGAGGACCCGGGCAATCTTGGGGCGTTGATCCGATGCTGTGATATTGCGGGAGTCCACGGGCTTATAATTCCCAAGCGACACGGGGCAACCGTAACTGCTGTTACCGCCAAGGCGTCCGCAGGTGCTCTTGAGCATATTGCAATTGCCAAGGTGGCGAATATAGGATATGCAATTGATACCCTCAAGAAAAACGGAGTGTGGATATACGGCGCAGAAGCAGGGGGCACAAGCATCAGACATACTGATATGAAGGGCGCGGCGGCTTTTGTGTTTGGAAGCGAGGGCGCGGGAATTTCAAGGCTTGTCAGCGAAAAATGCGATTTTATCGTTTCAATTGACATGTACGGAAAGGTAAATTCCCTGAATGTATCCTGCGCGGCGGCTGTGGTGCTTTCCGAGGCGGCTGCTCAAAGACATGAAAAATAAAAGCAAAGGCGGAATAAGTTTTGAAGAAAAATCCGAAAAGTAATAAACGGGTAAAAAAATACAGGTTCAGACTGAAAAGCGGAAATCCCACAATAGAAAAGAAGATATTGAAAAAGGAATTTCCCAAGGGTGAGCTTGGAAATGAAGAAAATGACATAGACCTTATGATGATATTCGGGCTTGACGGCGAAGCAAAAAAGCGTAACCCCGAGCATTATAGGGAGGTAAAAAAGAATCTTGACAGCCAACGTAAGATAAAGGGCGCACAGGAATATGTTGTGGAGTCTCAAAATGGAGAATTTGAGAAGAAATATAGGGAAATGAGGAAAAAGTCCGGAGGAAAAATTCTTCCAACTGCGATCTTTCTTGTAATATCCTTTGTGCTTGAGCTGTTTGTATTTTATAACGAAGGGCTTTTTGAAAGGCTTACTATACTGTATCACAATTCCATACCGCCCCTTGCGGCTCTTCAGATCCTATTGCTGATTTGCGCTTTTAACTATAAGAGCTATATAAAGGGCATGGGACTCATAACAGGCAGGGCAAGCTCGGCGTCGGTGTTTACGGTAAGCTCCACCGTTATGTGTATTTATTATATTTTCCTTGCGGTGATGGGCGCTGTCGGTATAGAAGAAGGGACAGCTATGTATAATTTATATCTGACTCCCACTTCTCTCTTGGCTCTTTATACGGCGGTGGCTGACTATGCTGACACAACGAGAAAATACAATGCCTTTCTCGGAGTATCCGAAAAGGGTGAAAAGCATGTTCTTACTGTGAAAAAGCTTTCGGAGGGTCATGTGGGAAGATACTCCCCCGACGGCAAAAACATGATAACCGTGGAAAAAGCAAGGTTTGTAAAGGATTTTGTAAAAAGAAGCAATTCCGAATATAAGGAAGGACGCCACAGCAGGAGAATGATCCTTTTGTCCCTTCTTGTAGCTCTCGGTATGGGAATATATAAGGTTTTTGCAGGAGCGGAGCTTGTTTCTGCAGCTTCGGCATGCATTATGACAATGATGCTGACGATGCCTTTTTCCATTTTATTTTCATATTCGTTTATATTCGGCGGAGGCGCGTCGGTTGCATCGGCATCGGGATGTACCATTGTCGGAAACGGAGCCTTCGAGGATTATTCCGAAAGCACCGCAGTATATTTTGACGATACTGCAGTATTCCCGCCTTCAAAAATAAAGCTTAAGGGATTTCGGGCATACGGAGAAAACAGGATCGACACCCTTCTTTACATAATCAATGCCATATACAAAAAGATAGGCTCACCTGCGGCGGCAATTTTTGAAAAATCCGTGGGGGACTATGACGAGAAGTTTGATATAGACATACTTGACGTGTCATCATCGGGAATACGCGGCGCTGTAAACGGAGGAACTGTGTTTGTTGGCGGCATCGGGTATATGAGGGATTGCGGATTTGAGCATGAGGATTTTGCTCATGACGAAAAGATCGATCCCGGCATAAGCGTTGTATATTTGGCTCTTGGCCACAGCATTGCCCTCAAGGCGTATCTTGAATATACAATGGAAAGCGATATACCGAAAATTGCCTCCCTTTTAAAAAGGCAGGGAATGTACCTTGGAATATGCACCTGCGACCCATCTATAAATGATGAAATGATGAATGTGAGGATCCCCTTGGAAAAGTATCCCATTGGAATTATGAAATCCATTGAGGGCAAGGACTCCGACAAATGCAAAAAGGAGATCAGCGGAGGGATAGTGTCATCAAAGGGTGAGGAAAGTCTGCTTTCGGGACTGATCGTTGCGGTAAAGGCTTCGTCGATTTTCCGTACGGATATGATCATCAAGGGCTTTGTGTTTGCAACGGGAGTCATACTTTCGGCAGTCTTTGCCATATTCGGCAAAGACGGCGGAGTTGGAATGTGGTATATGCTGTTTTATCAGCTTATATCAGCCCTCCCAACGCTATTTCTCCTTTCGGGATTAAGCGACAGAGTGTAAATGAAAACAGAAAATAAAGAATAATTATTGGCAAATCGTAAAATATTTCGGTGCAATACCGTTTTAAAGGACTAATAAGGATTATAGATATAATATGAAAAAAGACGTTATTTTGAAAAAGGCGCTGAAGCCGGGAAGATATATCGGCGCAGAGTACGGAGAGATCAGAAAAGACAAGGAAAAAATGGACGCAAGGGTGGCATTTTGCTTTCCCGATACCTATGAGATCGGAATGTCCAACCTTGGAATGAGAATACTTTGGGGCGTTCTCAACAGAATGCCGAATGTATGGTGCGAGAGATGCTATGCTCCTGCAGATGACATGGAAAGTATGATGAGAGAAGAGAACATTCCTCTTTTTGCTCTGGAAAGCCAGGATGATCTTACATGCTTTGACGTGGTAGCCTTTACCCTTCAGTATGAGCTTTCATTTTCCAATGTACTGAATATGCTGGATCTTGCGGGGATTCCGTTGCTTTCAGAGGACAGGGGCGATGACTGCCCCATAATCATCGGCGGCGGACCTGCAATTTATAACCCCGAGCCAATTGCGGACTTCTTTGATGTGTTCTCCATAGGAGAGGGCGAGGAGGCACTTCCCGAATTTATGGAGCTTTACATAAAGATGAAAAAGGAAGGAACATATACAAGACAGGGCTTCTTACGTGAGGTGTCCCATCTTGAAGGCTTCTATGTTCCGTCACTGTATGAGGTGGGATATAAGGCTGACGGCACAATGGACTATTTCAGACCAAAGTATCCCGATGTTCCCGCAAAGATAAAAAAGAGAATAATTGCAGATCTTGACAAGGTATATTATCCCGACAAGTTCGTGATACCCTATATAGAGACCGTGCATGACAGAATAATGCTTGAAATATTCAGAGGATGCATCAGAGGATGCAGATTTTGTCAAGCAGGAATGACATACCGTCCCGTAAGACATGCTTCCCCCGATGTGCTGAACTGCAGAGCAAGAAAGCTTCACGAGAACACGGGATATGACGAAATATCCCTGACATGTCTCAGTGTGTCGGATTATCCCCACCTGTCAGAGCTGACGGACGAGCTGCTTAAGTGGACGGACGACAAAAAGGTCAGCCTTTCGTTGCCCTCACAAAGAGCCGATGCCTTCACCCATGAGCTTATGAAGAAGATCTCGGGGGTAAGACAGTCGGGAATCACCTTCGCTCCCGAGGCGGGAACACAGAGGCTTCGCGATGCTATAAACAAGAATCTCTACGAGGAGGATCTGTTCAAGGCTTGTAACGTTGCTTTTGATTTTGGAAAGAACAAGGTGAAGCTGTATTTCATGAGCGGTCTTCCCACGGAGACTGATGAGGATATAAAGGGAATTGCAGAGCTTTCCGAAAAGGTGGTAAAGGAGTATTACCGCAACCCCAACAGAGTAAAGGGCAAGCACCCCGAAGTGACCCTCAGTGTATCATGCTTTATTCCAAAGCCGTTTACTGCATTCCAGTGGGAAGCCCAGGACGATTTTGAGGAGCAGGAAAGAAAACAGGCATATCTTGCTTCGGTAATAACCGATAAGAGAGTGAAGTATAATTGGCATGACGCCAAGGTGGGACATGTTGAAGCTGCTTTTGCAAGAGGAAGCAGAAAGCTTTGCGCGGTGCTTCTTGAGGCTCACAAAATGGGAGTCAAGTTTGATGCTTGGGACGAGTTCTTCAGCTATGAAAAATGGATGGCGGCATTTAAGGCGGCGGGAGTCGACCCCGATTTCTACGCAAGAAGAAGGATCGGTATGGACGAGCTTCTTCCATGGGATATGCTGGAGATCGGAGTGACCAAGGCGTTCTTGAAATCAGAGTGTAAAAAGGCATATGAATCGGTGACAACGCCAAACTGTAAGGAAAAATGCGCAGGATGCGGCGCGGACAAGCTTGGAGGTAAATGTACATGGTGCAGGGAAAAATAAGACTTGTGTTTAAAAAGGAGGGGAAGCTGAAGTTCATTTCCCACCTTGACCTTATAAGAACCATGAAGGGGGCTTTTTCAAGAGCGGGAATACCCATATATTATTCCGAGGGCTTCAATCCTCATCCCAAAATGGTGTTCTCACTGCCATTGTCCATAGGATGCGAAAGTGTGTGCGAGTACCTTGACATAAAGCTCAATGAACCAATGGAGAGGGAGGAGCTTCTTGAAAGACTCAATGCCCAATTTCCTCCGGAGCTTCAGTTTACCGATGTGTATGAGAGAACTACGGATTTCCAAAGTATAAGGTCAGCGGAATATGAAATAACCGTATATGAGGAAGTGGAGCTTGAGGAGGTAAAAAAAGCCTTTGAAAGCCCGATAATCATAACAAAAAAGTCCAAAAAAGGAATGGTGGATGTGGATCTTATACCCGGAGTGCTGAGCTGCTTTGCAGAAAAGACCGAGAACGCAGTAAGGATCAGAGTCGAGCTTTTGGCAAAGCAGGAGGGATATGTAAACCCCGACCATCTTGTAAAGGGCATCGGAGCGAAGCTGGGGCGCGAGCTTTGGGACTATGACATAATGAGAACCGCGGTTTATGATGACGGCGGCAGGATCTTCAGATAAGGAATAAAGAGGAAAAATGATAGGAATTATAGCGGCAATGGAGATCGAAAGCAAAAAGATCCTTTCGGTCATGGAAAATAAAGAGACAAAAAATATAATGGGCATTCCCTTCACCTCGGGTAAGGTGCTTGGAAAGGATGTTGTCATTGCGGTTTGCGGCATAGGAAAGGTGTTTGCCGCCATGTGCGCAACTGTTATGATAAATGAATATAAGCCCTGCAGAATTGTAAACTGCGGAGTTGGAGGCGCACTTGTTGAGGGTATGGAGATCGGAGATGCCCTCATTGCAACGGGAGCAGTACAGCATGACATGGACACCTCGGCGCTTGGAGACCCCAAGGGACTTATATCGGGGATCAATGTTGTGACCCTTCCTTGCGTATGTCCTGAGCTTGAGGGTGTTACAAAGATCGATGCCGAGGGGGACACCGTAAAGGTCATGAAGGGCATTGTTGCCTCGGGTGACCGCTTTGTGAGCCTTCGAGGCGAAAAGGAAATGATCGCAAAGGAGTTTGGCGCGTCGGTTTGCGAAATGGAGGGCGCCTCAATTGCACAGGTGTGCTATGTTGCGGGTGTTCCGTGTACAATTTTGAGAACCGTTTCCGATACGCTTGAGGGCGGAGATGTGGATTTTGAAAGGTTCAAGGAATACGCGGCAAACATATCAAATGCCGTTCTCAAAATAATGATTGAGAATAATTGACTATTTTGAACAAAAATATTCTTCAAAAATCAGTCGGAGAAGCGAAAATTCAACATAAGTTCATATTGTGTTCACAATAAAGAGTTAGAATATACAGAAGATTGGAGTTGATGAGATGGGAAGCAAAAATCTGTTTTTGAAACGCTATGAGGTGAAGTACATTCTTGATGCTGAAAAGTATCGGGCGTTTATGGAAAAAACAGAGGGCAGATTTCTGAAGGATAAATACTTTGAGAGCAATATTTCGAATATATATTTTGATACTCCATCCTTTGTTCTCATAAGGCGAAGCATGGACAAGCCCGTGGTGTACAAGGAAAAGCTGAGGCTGCGGACGTACTTTACGCCCGATGACGATACCAAGGCGTACTGTGAGATCAAAAAGAAATACAAGGGCATCGTGTATAAACGAAGGATCGGAATGAGGTATGATACGGCTCTGAAATTTATGAAAAAAGAAGGTCCGCCCAAAAAGGATTGCCAGATCTCAAGGGAGATCGAGTGGATGCTGAAATATTATGAGGGTCTTGCCCCTGCGATGTATATATCCTATGACAGACAGTCATATACATCGGCTGATGACGACGAGCTGAGACTGACATTTGACAGGAATATCACCTGGAGGGATTATGATCTTGACCAAAGGCTTGGCTCCTATGGCAACAAAATATTACCCGATGACGTGGTTCTCATGGAGCTGAAGATCCCGGGCGCAATGCCTGTGTGGTTTGCAAAGATCCTTGATGAATTAGAGATATACCCTGCATCATTTTCAAAATACGGAAATGCCTACAGAATGAAAATGGGACATGAACCCAGATACAAAGCATATCTGAGGAGCAAAACAGATAAAAAAACACAGGATAAACAAGACTAACGAACATGACCAACAAGGTAATTAAAGGTAATTAATGGAGGGAATAATGGAAAAGTTATTTAACAGCATACTTGATCAGTCTACATACGAAGCGGCAAAGGTTGATCTTAAAACATTTTTGATCTGTACGGGAGTTGCAATTTTGTTAGGAATTGTGATCGCACTTTCATATGCAATCAAGAACAATAATTGCAGCCGTAATTTTATAATCAGTATAGCTACTCTGCCCGTAGTGGTAGAAGTGGTGATCCTTCTTGTAAACAGCCTGACAACAGGAATTGCAATTGCGGGTCTTTTCAATCTTGTGAGATACAGATCGATTCCCGGTAACTCAAGAGAGATCACGAATGTATTCATGGCAACTGTTGCAGGTGTAACTGTTGGTACGGGATATATCGCCTATGCAGTTCTGTTCTCCATAATTGTTGTTGCAGTAAACTTTGTGGTTTCATGCACAAGTCTCGGAAAAGAAAGCAGCCGTGTAAAAACACTTCGCATTACAGTGCCCGAGTCACTTGATTTTGAGGGTATTTTTGACGATATTTTTGACAAATATACCACAAGCCGCGAGGTCATCAGAATCAAGACTACAAATATGGGAAGCCTTTATCAGATAAGCTATAACATAAAGCTGAAGTCCGGTGTAAGCGAAAAGGAAATGATCGACGAGATCAGAGTAAGAAACGGAAATCTTGATATAGTCTCAACAAAACCCGAACAGAACGCCAATATGCTTTAATATCAATTTGACAGTAGGGACTGTAAAAAATTTCACAGGAGTTTTTTACAGTCCTTTTGTGTTTTAATAAGATTTATAAAACAGGGAAAAGCTCTGTAAAAAACGAAAACGAACAAAAATAAATAGCAGGAGAAAAACAATGAAGAGGATTGTGGTGCTGATTTTAGCCGTAGCCTTGATGACAGGGTTAGCGGGATGCCGCGGTGGGATAAACGAAAGTGACGAGTGCTGTTGGAGCGCGTGGACAACGAAGGAAGAAAAGGGCGAGAGCAAGAAAACCAAGTTTGTATCGGTATGCGTTGAATGCGGAAAGGAGAGGACATACAAGACCAAGGCGTCGGAGGGTCTTCTTTATAAAGAAAACGAGGACGGAACCCTTACAGTCTCGGGAATGGGATCATGTAAGGACGAGTTTTTATATATTGGCTCAACTCACAAGGGGCAAAAGGTCACAGCCATCGGAGAGGGAGCATTTGATGGAAACGAGAAGATAAAATATGTATACGTGTCGGGGGATATCAAGGAAGTGGGGGCGTATGCCTTCATATCATGCCCAAATCTGCTTTGTGCAACTCTTGCAGATGGAATTGACACCATGGGAATGTATGCATTTTACGAGTGCGGCGAAATGTATGACTTTTATTTGTCAAAGGATGTCAAGGAGATTTCGGAGTTTACATTTTCGGGGTGCTTTAAACTTAGAGAAGCGCCGTTGCATGAAGGAATTGAGAAAATAGGCAAGGCAGTGTATTCAAGGTGCGAAAGCATCAAAAGCTTCAAGCTTCCGAGTGGAGTGAAAACTCTTGAGGAGCATTTGTTTGACAACTGCAAAAGTCTTGAAAGTGTTGATCTTACAGGGGCAGTCGGTGTGCTTCCCGAAAGCATATTCGCCGCATGCGTGTCAATGAAAAGCTTTGATGTGCCCGATACCATCGATACAATAGATATAAACGCATTTATAGGCTGCACAGGGCTTGAAAGGCTGTACATACCAAACAGCGTTGTGAATATATATGTAAGAGACGGAGAAAGCCCGTTTTATATGTGTGACAAGGATAAGCTCACGGTTTACTGCCAGTCGGAAAACGAAAAGGCGGGATGGGAAAAGGGATATTCCGTTTGTAATTTTATAGAGTATGACGACGGCAACAAGCCCACCGAGGAGGTTTTGGTCACGTTTTTGTTCGGTCAGAAAAAATAAGTGAAAAAATATAAAAAAGTTTAAAAAAGCTGTTGCGTTTTTGGACAGTATGTGATATAATTTTTCTATGAAACAATAAAATATTGTAATATTTATATACGGAGGATACAGATTATGGAAAACAAGTTCTTTCAGTTGTTGCTTGGCGGTAACTCATTCATTTTGAATAAGGCTCAGAGCGAAGAAGACAATATCACTCCCGAGGGTTGGGAAGAATGGTCAAACGGTGAATATGTATACGGAGCATATTTCAAGCCTGCAAAGGATGCAGAGATAACTCTTGTAATGCAGATGGCGGAGCCCACCAAGGCGGCATCTGTGATCAAGGTAGGCATCGGAGACGAAACCAACACAGTAAATATTGAAAAGGGCGTCATGGAAGTGACTCTCGGTACATGGAATGTAAAGAAGGGATATGTCGAGGTTAAGGTACAGGGCGTTTCAAAGGAAGGCGACGTATTTGCGTTTCCTGCAGCCATTAAGGTTGAAGGACTTGGGGACGAGGACATGGCTTCCTATGCAAAGGTAAGCGATAAGCCCGATTTCTATTGGATCCGCAGAGGCCCGTCAGTTCACTGTAAATACGATATTTCACAGGCGGGGGACGATGTTGAGTGGTTCTACAATGAAGTAACCATCAATCCCGGCGACGACCCTCACGGAACATACGGAATGGCAATCGGATTCCACGGCGGATACTTTGGAATGCAGGTTTGCGACGAAGGGCTGAGAAAGGTTCTGTTCTCGATCTGGTCACCCTATAATACGGATAACCCTGCAGAGATCCCCGAGGATAAAATGGTAAGAGTGCTGAAAAAGCATCCGCAGGTAGTAACGGGCGAGTTCGGAAACGAAGGCTCGGGCGGACAGTCATATATCAACTACAATTGGGAATCGGGCAAGACCTACAAGTTCCTCTGCCATATAGTTCCCACAGGTGACGGCAAGACACAGTTCACAGGATATTTCTTCTTCCCCGAAAGCGGAAAGTGGGAGCTTCTCTGCTCATTCCTCCGTCCCGAAACAACAACATATTTCAGGGGACCGTATTCATTCCTTGAAAGCTTCATTGATGTAAACGGAAACCGTTTCCGCAGAGCGCATTTCTCAAATCAGTGGGCAGTGACAAAGGGCGGACGTTGGTTCCCTGTTACAACGATGACTCTTACAGGAGACCAGACGGCATCAAGAGCACAGCGTCAGGACTACGGCGGAGGAATTGTTGACAATCACTTCTATCTGAACAACTGCGGATTCTTCTCGGAAAACAGCATACTCGGAACAAAGTTTACACTTGACGAGTCTGCATACACAAAGCCCGAGATCGATCTTGAAGCGCTTGAAAAGCCTTGCTGACGCAGAGCGATCTTGAAATAATATCTGGGCATCGATGCTGTTGTCGATGCCCTCTGTTGTTTATATCACATACCTACAAGAAGAAGCAGACCGACAATGATCAGTAAGCCGTTGTCAGCGTTGTCATCGTTCATAAGAAGGAGCAGAAGACCTGCCAGCATAATATCTTCAAGAGAAAAGGTGCGCCCGTGGGAGCTGTCTTGACTGCTGTTAGGGGAAGAGCGTTTTTCTTTGTAAGCCTGATGCTCTGTTTTATTTGGGCGTTCAGGGGGCTTTTGGGGCGGATCCTGTTCCTTGCAGGGTGTTTGGTCGTCAAAGGAGTCGTTTTCAAAAACGGGACGCCGTGGGTGACAGGGCACGGAATCTCTTTCTTCTTCTTTTTTTGAGGAATCCATGGGGGATTGCCCCGTGTCATGACGCAGGGCAACACCGCTGTAATCGGGGGGCAGAACCCCAATACCGTTGAATTTTCGGCTGTACAAAATATTCACCTCGTTATTGCTTGAATTTGTTGAAGCTTTCTGCGGTGTCCAAAAGAGCCAGGACCTTCAAAATGAAATCAATCTTTTCACCGCGTTTTTCCCCTAAAAAAGGCTTGAGGGCATAGAGCAAGGCACGACGCTCCTTGGAGGAATTGCCAAGAGGGGAAGGAGGGAGATCTTTGCTTGAGATGCCGCCCTCGGCATCGCTTCCTCTGTGAGCAAAGGCTTCAAGAACGGAGCTTTGGGGAGTTTCGGCAGGGCGGTCGGCGTGGGAAGAGTCTGTTGGAGGCGGGTCATTATTGCTTTTTGGGGTGTTTTGCAAAATTGACCCAATTCCCGAGGAGCCAAGGGCGGACACGGCGTTCATGATTCCCGAAAGCATTTCGGGGTTGGAAAGGACCCCCGAGATAATTGAGGAAAGATCAGGAGCGCTCATGGTCATTTACCAAGCCTTCCCAAAATGTCGGCGGCATTTTTTTCACCGATAAAGCCAATGATCTGACGAAGCTCCTTGTCGGAGGCGTTTTTGAGCTTTGCCTTGATTATGGGCGCTGAGCTCATGGCGGAGCGAGCGGCGGATTCACTGCCTCCTGAGGCAAGGATCACCGAATAAATTATGTTGCCAAAGGCGGCATCATCAAGATTTGCCAGGGCGGCAAGCTTATTTCTATCTATTTCCATAGACATATCCTCACTTTCATATTGAAAATTTCAAAAAATAATGATAATTGGTGTAAGCTGTACCACAGCTATCAGTATAATTTATGCGAAATTCAGAAAAGTGTGAAAAAATAAATGAAAACGGAGAAGCGTATGAAAAAGTATATTTTAAAGCAAAATAAGAAAAAGCCATTTTTTATCATCGGAATACTGTGTGTTGTGGGAGTGCTGCTGCTGTTTTCCTCAAGCCTTGAGATCCCATACGGCTCGGTGCTTCAGCTTTTGGGCGTAAGCTTTGTGGTGGCGGCTCTGTCGGTATATATGAGCAGTGCCGTTTCGGGCAGAGTGGTGGTTGCCATCGATGACCGTCCCGACGATATAAGCGCATATCCCAAGCTTTATATCTATACGGAAAAGGGAAATCATAATATAACAGGCAAAAGCTTTACATTGAAATTTACACAAATAACAGGAATTGAAGAAGGCGACAGAAAGGCAATGACCAAAAGAAAGGTCTTGGCAGGCAGGGAATATGTATATGCCAATTTTATGCCTGAAAGAGTGTATGCTATCAGATATGAGGTCTATGAAACGGAGTATGAGATCTTTTGTGATTTTGATTCCGCAGTGGCAGAGGAGATAAGCTGCAGGATCAAAAGGTATTCCGGAATGTATGAGGAAGACGGGGAAGATTGAATAGAAAATCAGATAAATAAAGACTGTTGTAAGGGTAATGGAAAAACCGGGGCAACAGTCTTTTTTTATGTAGATTTGTTTGCTATTGAATCTTGGAAATATTATGAAAAGGCGCACCGGTATGGGAGCAGCTTCCCCTGCTGCCGAGGGCTGCTATGAGGTAATGCGAAATATAAGAAAGACTCGGGCGGTAACTTGGGCTTTCATGAAAGAGCAGAATTGTTTCTCCAAGTGACTGAAAATGAAAAATAAATAGTTTGTTAATTGAAAACATATATCATATGAACAAATGATGTTGAAGGGCAAAAAAACACGCGTGTTTTATGTAGAAAAATATGGAATAGACGTAAAATTTCAAAATCTGCCTTGACAAAGAAATATATTTGTAGTAAAATAAATAATGATTAATTATGTCGATTAATATACAATGCCGAAGGATTGACAAATTGTAAGTAAATAATGACTGTATGAAAGAATTATACGAAAGAAAGGAAAGACGGAAATGAATATATCGAAGAAGAAGATTACCGAAATCCTTTTTGAAAATCAGCATATATCGGAAGAACAGATGAAGGCGATACAATCTCTTGCGGAAACAGCCAACAAGGGAGAAGTGGAGCTGATGATCGAAAGAGGAATGGTCAGCGAGGAGCTTATAGCTGAAGCCATTTCCAAAAAGACGGATACACCGATGGTGGTGCTGTCGGGGCTTAATATCAATGAGGATATCATAGCCATGATCGACCCGTCCGTGCTGAAAAAGAATGTCGTAATGCCATTTTCAATTGACGGAGAAAAGAATACGCTGTATCTTGCAATGGCAAACCCGATGGATCTTGTGGCTCTTGATGACATTGCCATACTTTCCAATATGCATGTTGAGCCCAATGTTGCAACGGCGGCGGATATTATGTCCACCATTGACAGATACTATGGCTCTGAAACCGCAAGAAGCGCGGCTGAGGCATATACAAGGGAAAGGGCAAAGATCACAGCAGTTGAGACAGAAAATGAGGATGAGGTCAGCAATTCCCCCATTGTACTGCTTGTAAACACCATGATCGAGCAGGCGGCAAGACAGAGAGCGTCGGATATTCACGTTGAGCCTCTTCAGGATATAGTAAAGGTTCGTTACAGAATTGACGGACAGCTTTACAATAAGATGAAATACGCAACACAGCTTTCCAGTGCCATTATAGCAAGACTTAAGGTTCTTGGCGGCATGGATATTTCTGAAAAAAGAAAGCCCCAGGACGGAAGAATAACCTTTGAGGTTGACCGTAAGGAATACGATATCCGTGTGTCCACGATTCCAACTGTTTACGGTGAAAAATGCGTAATGCGTCTTGCACTGAAAAAGGGACTTCTCAGAGATAAAAGCACACTTGGATTTGATCCCTATGAGCTTGATAAGTTTGACCATATACTGTCCAACCCCCACGGTATAGTGCTTGTAACAGGACCTACGGGAAGCGGAAAATCAACAACACTTTATACAGCTCTTTCGGAGCTTAATACAGAAGATGTAAACATCATAACTGTAGAGGACCCTGTGGAAGCAAACATCGACGGCATCAACCAGGTTCAAGTAAACAATAAGGCAAACCTGACATTTGCCTCGGCGCTGAGATCCATTCTCCGTCAGGACCCCGATATAATAATGATCGGAGAGATCCGAGACGAAGAAACCGCCATGATCGCGGTACAGGCGTCAATTACAGGACACTTGGTGGTTAGCACACTTCATACCAACAGCTCGTCAAATACAGTAACAAGACTTCTTGATATGGGAGTTGACAGCTATCTTATAGCGGACTCCGTGGTTGGTATCATAGCTCAAAGACTTGTGAGAAAGCTTTGCCCATATTGCAAAAAGCCGAGACTTGCAAGTGAGGAGGAGCTTGAATTCATGGGATATCCCACCGATGAAAAGATGACCATATACGATCCTGACGGATGTCAGAGATGCAACAAAACAGGATATTTCGGACGTATGGGTGTATTTGAGATTCTGGAGGTAACTCCAAGGATCAAGACACTGATCAGCCACAAGGCAACTGCCGATGATATAAAGAAGCAGGCAGTAGCAGAGGGCATGAGGACCTTGAGAGTCAGTGCGTCAAAGCTTGTAAGAGAGGGAATAACCTCCTACAAGGAGATACTCCCTGTTTCCTTCGAGGAATAATGAAAGGAAAAGCGGATGGCAAAAATAATGAGCGAATTGCTCAGGGACTCCATTGAAAGACGGGGCTCTGACATACATATAACAGTGAACAGACCTGTACAGATACGTGTTGACGGTGAGATCTTCGACCTTGATGATGAGGTTCTCACATCGGAAAACGTGGACTCTCTTGCGGATGAAATTCTTGATGAAAGAACCAAGAACATATTCATTGAGGAGGGGGAAGCGGACTTTGCGTACTCCTTTGGTGATATAGCAAGACTCCGTTGTAATGTGTACAGGGAAAGCGGAAGAACGGCAATTGCCCTTCGAGTATTGCCCTATGCAGTACCGTCAACAAGTTTTTGTAATACTCCCGAGGTTGTAATAGATGCGGTTCATGCCCGTCAGGGATTGGTGCTTGTAACAGGACCAACGGGACACGGAAAGTCCACTACACTTGCGGCGCTTATAAACGATCTTAATAATACTGAAAAGAAGCATATAATCACTCTTGAGGACCCTGTGGAGTATCTTCACCAGCAAAAGATGTGTACGATACACCAAAGGGAGATCGGAATTGACAGTAAATCCTTCTCAACGGGACTTCGAGCGGCGTTGCGTCAAGACCCCGACGTAATTCTCGTGGGAGAAATGAGAGATATCGAGACGATTTCCATTGCAATAACTGCGGCGGAAACAGGACACTTGGTTCTTGCAACCCTTCATACCAACAGCGCGTCAATGACCATCGACCGAATCATCGACGCATTCCCCGCAGAGCAGCAGGATCAGATCCGTATACAGCTTTCAAACGTGTTGAATTGCGTTGTGTGTCAGTGTCTTGTACCCACAGTTGAGGGTAGAAGAACGGCTGCATATGAGGTGCTTGTTCCAACAACGGCGGTGAGAAATCTTATTAGAGAAAACAAGACCTTCCAGATCAATTCAATGATCCAGATGGGACACCGTTTTGGAATGCAGACCTTGGACGACCATTTGTACGAGCTTTGCAAGAAAAAGACCATAACATATGAAACAGCCATGGCGTTTGCAAACGATGCCAAGGCGCTTGAAAACAAAATGAACGGACTTTGATCCGTACTTAAGATAATAAAACGGAGGTGGCATAATGCCGACTTACGGATACGTTGCGGTTGACCGCTACGGAAAAAAGAAAAAGGGAAGCTTGTTTGCGGACGATCCCCAGCACCTTAAAAAGCTGATAAAGCATGACGGATATACCCTTGTTGAATATAAGGAACAGGGTGTAATGACAAGGGATATCGATCTGCCCTTTCTCGACAGAGTAAAGGACCGTGACCTAAGTGTATTTGCCCGTCAGTTTGTAAGTATGCTTTCGGCGGGAGTTCCGATTGCGACTTCCTTACAAATGCTTGGCGCGCAGACCGAGAATAAAAGACTGAAGGCGGCTTTGCTTAACACAAAGACGGAGATCGAAAAGGGTGAGACCCTCACCGATGCCATGAAAAAGCAGGGATATTCCATATTCCCCGAGATCATGATCAACATGGTAAAGGCGGGAGAGGCATCGGGTAACCTTGAGGTAGCCTTCAACAGACTTGCGTCATATTTTGAAAAGAGAAATAAAACAAGAGCGGCGATCAAAAAGGCAATGATATATCCCTGCGTGGTCATTTGCGTAGTGGTGATCGTAATGATCATAATGATCGCGGTGGTATTGCCCAAATTCAAAAACGTATTTGAAAGCGCGGGAGCAGATCTTCCAGGAATTACAAAGGCGCTTTTGGCAATCAGCGATTGGCTCACGTCCAATTGGCTGTTGGCGGCAATAATTGTAGCGGCAGTTGTTGCAGCCTTCATACTTTTCGGAAAAACCGACAAGGGACGTCATATATATGATAAGATCGCCTTGAAGGTTCCGATCTTTGGAATACTCACCACAAAAAGCGAGGCGGCAATGTTTGCAAGAACAGCGGCAACGCTTTTGAAGGCAGGACTTCCAATGCTTCAGACAATTGAGATCTGCTCGGAAAATATGACAAATATATATTTCCGCGAGTCTCTTGAAAGAGCGAAGGAGGAGGTCTCCGTGGGAACTCCCTTTGCATCGGGTATAGAGATGGGAGGATATTTCCCGCCTCTCGTGTCACACATGGTTGGCATCGGTGAGGAAACAGGAGGCATCGAGGAGATGCTTGACAAGGTGGCGGAATATTATGACGAGGAGACCGAGGTCATGACAGCGTCAATGATGTCGCTGATGGAGCCCTTCATCATGGTTCTCATGGCGACCTGCGTTGGATTTATCGTAATTGCCATACTCGTGCCCATGTTCAGCATGTACGACCATTTGGGATAAGCTATGATTGATAAGATGATAATAGCCGCGGCGTGCGGTGCGCTGCTTGGCTGTATAGTTGGGATATTTCTGCTGTCCCCATTGGGATATTGGTTTCCCGAGGAAAAGGACTTCAAGGGAGCCTTGAGAAAATCAAAGGAAAATCGGAAAATAACGGTGCTTACGGGAATCATGTGCGGCATACTGTCGGGCGTGGGAGCATATTTTGCAAAGGATATTCTGATGTCCTTGGTAAATGTACTTCTTGTGTGGGCGCTTACCGTAATTTTCACCGTTGATTTTCGCACATATGAAATACCCTTTAAAATTAATGTATTTATATTCATTCTCGGATTATTGAGAATTGTTACCCTTGAAAATATAGGCAGGGATATATGGCTTTATGTCATAGGCTTTTTTGCAGTAAGCGTACCCTTGGCGGCGATCTTTTATCTGTCACGGGGCGGAGCGATAGGCTTTGGAGACGTAAAGATGATGGCAGCCTGCGGAATACTCATTGGCTGGAAAAACATAGTGTTTGCTCTGATCATTGGGTGCATCGTAGGTTCTGTGACCCACCTCATCAGAATGAAGGCAGAAGGAGAGGGGGCAGTACTTGCCATGGGACCCTATCTTGCCATAGGGGTTTATATATCAGCTCTTTTCGGAGAGGGACTTATAAATGCATATCTGTCCTTGCTTGGATAGATCTCAGACACCGAATTATAGAGAGAGCTTCGGTGTAAAAATTGAAAGAGAGGAACAGGAAAAAGCATGAAGATTACTGTCGGTTCGCCAAGGGTGCTGTCCGTGCTTGTTGACAATGGCATCAGCTATGTCACAGAAATGGATCTCAGCTCAAGAACCCCTTGTGTGCATAATTTTTTCACGGTAGATACACCGTTTGATACCGTATCTGAATCGGGACAGGTAGTATGTTCGGAAATATTCAGAGAAAACTTTCAGAATGCTTGTAAAACTCATAAGATTTCAGCAGAAAAAGTAATATTTACAATCAATTCAGGTAGAATAATCAACAGAGAGATCACAGTACCGTATGTAAGATCCAGTAAGGTTGAATCGGTTATAATCAGCAACGCGTCGGAATATTTCCCCCTTGATATCACCGATTTCAAAATGGTCCATAAGGTAAATGAGACGATAAGCGACCAAAACGGAAAGCGCCTCAAGGTAAGCGTTTGCGCTGTTCCCAAGGACATTTTGTCATCATATTATGATCTTGCGGCATTTCTCTCATTGGAGATCGAAAACATCGACTATGTAGGAAACAGTGTATTCCGCTTTTTGAAGATGTTTGAAAGACCCTTGGCAACGGAGCCGGAGGGCACAAATACCGTCAAGGTATATATGTCCATGAACTCATCGTCCACAGTGCTTTCATTTGTAATGCAGGGCGAAGCAAAGCTTCAGAGACATATAGGAATCGGATACGGCGGAGTGCTTGAATATGCAACGGGCATATCAAAGAAAAGCGCCGAGGCTGTAATGTACAGCTCAACCGATCCCTTTGACATCAACGAACCGCCAAAGGATGATTTGATCTTTGGCATACACTATGATGAAAAGGAATGGAAGAAGAACACTATAGGAAGCCTTGACGGTCTTTGCTCATCCATTTCAAGAAGCATAGATTATTTTGAAACATTGTTTGAAAGCACAAATTTAGATTATAAATTATATCTTGTAGGACCTGCTGTAAAGATCGGAGGAATCAAGGAGTATCTTGAAGAGGGACTTCGTTCAACGGTAACAGTACCCGATGTGGTTCTTGGCAAGAAAAATATTAATGTAAAGAAGTGCGCAGGCTTCCCTGCAACAGAATATGCAATGTGCGTGGGAGCAATAATCGCACCGCTGAATCTGTCCGACAAGAGCGTTGCAAAATCAGTTCCGATGCTTGAGGTATTCAAGGATTCATCAGTACAGAGCCTTCTCCTCATGCTTGGAATTTCGGTGTTCACAATATGTGTTGCAGTGTCGGTTTGTCTGTGGTATCTGCCACAGTCGGAGAACAATAAGCTCAAGGCACAGGCACAGGAGTTAAAGGACAAAATGCAAACACTGTCGGGAGCGCAGACTGTAAAGACAGAGTTTGAAAAATGGGAAGACATTAAGGAAAGCGTTTCGGGAATAAATACATATCTGTATACATACAATGATAAGCTGGTTTATTTCATCGAAGAATTTGAAAGAAAGATGCCCGAATCATTTTCAGCAAAGAACATCACAATTTCGGAAAAGGGAGTATCGATGACTGTAAGCGTGGATTCAAGATACGAAGCGGCGTATGTGATTATGACCCTTCGTGAGATGAAGTCCATCAAGGTGACATCCATATCCAACAGCTTCACCTTCGGACAGGTGGGATCCAATACACCCGATGACAAATTCACGGTGATCAGCGATCAGGAGTATGCCCTCATCGAGTCAAAGCTTGTGGGAATTGATTGGGTAGCATTTGATTTCACCACACTTGATCCCGAGCTTTTCAAGCTTTTCGGAATTGATATTGATGACTATATAGATAAGGAAGGCAACCTTATACACAAGAATATCGCTCCCGAATATCAGAACTTCAGTGACGATGAGATCAGAGTAGGACTCAACGACGGAAGGATCAACTTCTTTGATCTGTTCATGATCAAGAAGGAAAGCGATGTGGGAGCAAGCACCGAGGGATCGGCAAAGTCGGTATCCATCACAGTGTCCATGGAATACACCGGCGAGTTTGAGATCCCTGAAGAATGAGGAGGTGCTTAATATGAAAAAAATATTTATCGGTAAGTGGATAATCGCCATACTTCTTGTGGCGGCAGGAATTATTTCTCTGTGGTATGTATATGAAAATCAGTATAAAGCCACAGTAGAAGAAAACGAAAAGCTCCGAAAGGACATAAAGCTTTACGAAGCAACCATCACCAACCTTGACAATGCAAAGCTCAATGAGGAAAAATACAAAACCGAAACAGAGAAGATCAAGGCAGAAGTTGCAGAGATGCTTTCAGCCTTTCCTGTTGAGATCAGAATTGAAGACGAGCTTCTGTATGTTGAATACCTTGAGGAGCAGCTCAAGTATGACATCGGATCTCTCAGCATCGGAGCGGACTACTCCATATACTCAATGGCAAACGGAAGCACCCTTTGCACACAGTATGTGACAATACCCTACGAAACAACATATGAGGGCTTCAAAAACCTTGTGACATTCTTTAACGGAGAAAACAAAACAGGGGAAGAATACCCCGCTTCCATAGTACAGATCGGTGTATCCTACAACGAAGGAAAAATCTCGGGAAGCATGGTTCTTCGCAGATACTATGTTGTGGGACAGGGTGAATATGTTCCTCCCAAGATTCCCGACGGAATGTTTGATATAGGAACAGGAAACATCTTCGGTTGATCCAACCTGAGTATTTATAAAGTATAATGATATATATAATATAAATAAATGGAAGGAAAGGAGAAGATGAGTATGAAAAAGAACAATAAAGGCTTCAGCCTTATAGATGTCGTGTGCGCAACGGCGATAATTGCTCTTGTAGCGTTGCCCATCTGCTCCGGATTCTTGACGGCTGCAAAGTCAAACCAAAGGATACAAACACGAACAGAGACCTACAATATGCTGAACAACGAGCTTTCCCTGATCCTCGCATCGGGGAAGATTGAGTTGGACGGCAACATAACCATCGATCTCGGCACTGTGGAATTTAGGGAAGAGCCTTTGAGACCTTTTTATAAGGACTCCAACAACGAAAGCGAGGCTTTACCCGAAACAGCACAAAAGAATATGGCGTCGGGAGAATTGGTTAAGATAAGCTTGACCCCAAAGCAGGCGATAGCGGATAGCACGAAAGTGGCGTATATCGGGGTAGAGATAAGCTATGATGATCCCGAAACTGCCGAAACGGATGATTACAAGGTATCGGGGGTGTGGACTGAATGAAGAAACTGCGAAAGCTTTTTTCCTCAAATAAGGGAAACGCCACCTATTACGTAATGGTGGTCATCATGGTAATAACCATAATGGTCAGCGGACTTCTGGCAGTGTCATTGAGATCAAGCGTGGTGTCCACAAACTATAAAACTGATATCGAAAGCTATAATAAGTGCGATTCTGCTCTTCAAAAAATAAAAGGAGAATTGAAGATTGCACTTGTTGGACTAAAAGTTGAGTCGGCGTCCTCATTGGGGCCTTCTTCGAGCATGGAATTATTTGCACCGGTGCTTGATATATCATCTCATTATTATCCTATAGCAAATGGTTCACTGTGTGTTAATGCAATTCTCAATGATCCTTCCGTAGCGGTGAATCAAACAATTATAGTTGGTGAAACATTAGCTAATAGCGAGCAAGGATTTTTGGTTGATGAAAGTCAAGTATTGGCTGACACGAATAGATACTTACTGATCAAAGATGTTACTGCACAGGACGGTAGCATAGCCGTAAAAACTGATATCAAGATAATAATTGATAAGAATGATGACAACAAAGTCACCGACGTTGTCTTTGAGAACTACAAGATCATTTCTGTAACAGCGGAAGGCGGTGATCAGCAATGAGTATCAAATCCAACCGCGGAGCGACACTTGTGGAGTTGATGACGTCCATAGCAATATTCGGTATCATCGCGGCGGCGGCACTTGGACTGCTTCTGTACGCCACCAACATAAACAGCGACATAACAGCAGAGGTCATAGAGACAAACAGAGTATATCAAGCTCTTGATTTTGTAAAGACAGCTGCGGCAGAGTCCACATATATAAACGTCAGTCAAGATACTCAAACCGTTAACATAGAAGCAGGTGTTCTGAAATGGAACGGTGAGACAAAGAAAGTGTCATATTTTGTGGGAGGCGGCGGTGACGGCATTGTACTTCTTGAAAATGTGACAAGCTTTGATTTTGTTGACGACGGAAACGGGCTTGAAGGTAATCTTAAGTATTTGACACTGAAGATCGTTACTTCAACGGGAAATGACTACACAATCACAGTTAGTTGTAAAAACGGTTAAAGCCGTTTTAACATAAAGCAAAAATTGCAAAAAATAATTCATTGGAGGACTATGATGAATTCGTTTAAGAAAGCATTATCGTTAGTATTGGCGTTTATCTTTGTAATGAGCTGTGCGCCCGCAACACTTTTTACAATTGCGGACAGTGATACAGATGCAAACACAATAAACGTTGGATACTATTCGGGAATGACACTGGAGGAATTGGTTTCAATTCTCAATATCAGTGCAGGACTTCCCGAAGATACCCCTGCTGAGTCATGGCAGTGGTATGCAAAGGGCGAAGCGGACTATGAGTACGGAAGATATCTTGTTGACGTTAAGTACAAGAACGATCTTCTTGACTTTGAGATCGACAGGGAAAACATCAATTTCCTGCGTGCGCTTGAGGTATATAAGCAGTACCTTAATGGCGAGATCACAGAGGAAGAGCTCAAAAACGACTATCCCGACGTTGACTTCGTGTTCAACTCAATCAACATAAATCATGTTGAGCTTGAAGCGCAGATCAACGACGCACTTGATCAGGCTGAAAGAAATTTCAGAAAAGAGAAGAAGTATGTTTCACTTGCAGGAGTGAACAAGGTCATCAAGGGTAAGGTTGTAGAGCTTGACCCTGCAACTGACCCCCACTGCATGTACGGCGCAAAGATCGTTGTATCCTCTGCATTACCCGCAATTGAAACAAAGCTCAGCTGCCCCACACGTCTTGAGGTGAACGGTACAGAAAAGTACGCAAGCATCCTCGAAGGAATTGAAAAGGGCGACAAGATCCAGGTACGCAACGGCGACCGCGAGTATACAGTAAACGTATACGGCATCGCACGCTCCGAGATCGTTCTCAAGGCTGCAGAGTCATACATATACCCCATCAGCTTCAATGCTGTTGCCGGGGATGACGAGCTTGACATTCTTGAAAGAATCTATGCAGAGGTAGTGGACTTTGAAGCTTCCACACTTGCAGATGATTTTGACATGGAGACCAAGAACGGCTTTACTGTAAGATTCTATGACAACAAGACAGGCTGGTACGAATTTGAAGAAGGCGCAAGCGGCAGACTTGTTGCAGGTGAGGTTTACGAGGTAGAGATGATCTACGAGGGTGACACCACCGACAGTGTTGAGTTCAAGATCGCAGTATACGATCCCAGAAAGGCTCCCACAATTGCCATCTACAAGGGCGAAACTCTTGTAATCCAGAAGACTGACATTGAGACAATCAAGGAAGAGATCTTCAACAACCTTATTGATAAATCAGACCTTCCTGCAGATGTTGAATATACAGACTTCGACTACTACTACTTTGTAGGCGATTATTCAGCAATTCTTGACCATGAGCTTATTGCCAAGGTTACTGACACAAACAACAGCAATGTAAAGAAGTACAGCGACATGCTTTATGATAAGCTTTGGGAACTTTCAGAGAAGGCTCTTGAGGGCACCGCTCTTGCTGATAAATTCTCAAAGGAAGAGATCAAGGAGCAGTTCTTTACAGTTGATTATCTGAGGGAAAGACTTGCAATCAACGAGTGGCTTCCCATTGACGGCGGTTATTATCCCATAACCATCGAATTTGAGGGCGAGGAGATCGAGCTGTTCCAGATCGAGCTTCCCGAGCTTGTTGCAGGCTTTAACTATCAGATCAAGGCTTCCTACAAGGGAGACGAGAACAATTTCCCTGCAGAAGCAGTAAGTGAAGAAAAAACACTTCAGATCGTATTTAACTCATCAACAATCGATGTTGTTGACGGCGCATACCTTAAGGGAACAGGCGCAGATGGATTTGTAGAGGTTGAGGACGGATATGATTATGCTACCATCGGCGTACAGATCGATCCCAACTTCCTTTCAGTAGAAACAATTTTCGTTGGACTTCCCGAGGAGATCCGCGGATTGCTTACTGTAAAGTACGGCGAAAGAACAGTTGATCCTGTCAAGGTTTTAGAAACATTCCTTGCAACAAGGGATTATACACTTTCCGATGTTGTTGACCTTCTTGCAAAGCTTGACGAGGTACTTGCAGCGCGCGAGGGTGCTGACGGCAGAATCACAACAGCAAGAAGCTACATTGAAAAGCTTGAAAAGGCATTTGATAAGCTTCCTGTAGGCACTCTTGATGCAAAGGTACGCTTTGACGGACTTCCCACAGACAATGAGGGAATCTATCTTGTAGCGGCTGCAATTGCAGACCTTGACTGTATGCCTTTCTTCGATTATGGCGTATGCTTTATCGTAAACGAGCTTGACAGAGAATATGCAATCGAATTTGACAACGAGATCCCCGAGGGCTTCGGTCTTGCAGAGGGTGAGGAGTTTGACTTCAGCGCTCACGTTTATAACGCAGCCGGAGAGCCCTTTGAGGAAAACCCCGAGGCATATAGCTTCTTCATTGGACACGAGTCCGGTTCAGGTCTCAGCTATTATTTCTCAACAGAGGCTCCCACAAAGAAGGGACAGTATGTACAGATCTCCACATCCGATGTTGCCAACCCCACATTCAGATATTTCGAGATCGGACTTATGGCTTCCTACATTGAGTCTCCCGGAGATGAATTTGAATATGACGGAATGCCCCACGGAGCTCCCATCATCACAGACGCAGAGGGAAATATCCTTCCTCTCGGCAAAAACGACGAGGTTATCTATACAAACCTTGTAACAAACGATGTTTCCAGAACAGCTCCCTCAAAGGTTGGTATCTATTCTGTAATGGTAATCTATTCAGGAGACGCTGACCATAAGGGCGTAACAGGAACCTACGAATTCAAAATAGTACCCAAGACAATAAATGTTTGGGTGGATGAATACACAACAGTATACGGCGACGAGCTTCCCGCATTTGAGATCAACTGCGATGTGCCCGAGCTTCTTTCAAAGATCGAGTATACAGTAACACCCAATGCAGCATACACAGGAAATGTTGGAACACACACGCTCATCATCAACATTCTTTCAGTTCCTGAAGGATATAAGGTTGCAAAGACAGAGGGCGTACTTAATGTAGTTCCCCGTGAAGTTACCATCAAGATGGAAGACATCACACTTCCTTTTGGCGATGACTACGATCCTGACGACTCCAAGTATTATTCAGTGGTTGAAGGCAGTGTGATCGAGGGTGATATCCTTGGACTTACATTTGAAAAGTTCACAAATGCAGGTGTATATGATTATGCTCCCACAGGCCACACAAATACAAACTATATCGTAAACACCATCAAGGGTAAGATCACGATCATTCCCAAGTCCCTTGAGCTCACCATTAAGGACGCTTTCATTTTCGAGGGCGAGGATCTTCCCGAGTTTGAGTTCATCGAGGAATGTCCCGAGGATCTCAGAGCAGGCATCCATATCGCTCCTGCATATTATGACGGTGAGGTTGGCGAGTATACAATAATAGGTGTCAACGAAAATCCTAACTACAATGTAACAATTAATGACGGTACGCTCTACGTTAAGCCCAGACCTGCTACAAAGGTTACAGTATCAACATCTGACTACAGCATCGTTTACGGCGATGAGCTTCCCGAGTTCAGGGTTGAAACAAGCGTAGATGTGGATGACGTAACATTCACAGTACAGGTTGAGGAATATGCAGGAAATGTTGGAGTATATGCGCTCAATATAATCCCCAGCGCATACGACGGCGGCAAGTATGAGTTCACATTCGAGCCCGGAACACTCACAGTTACAAAGAAGGATCTTACAATCAAGGTCAAGGACTATGAGACAGTATACGGAACAGAATTTGATCCCGATCTTGTTTACGTATTTGAGTGCGCAGATCCCACAGTAAGCCTTGAGGGCATCTTCACATATCATAAGATCGGTGCAGAGAACTTCAACGGCGATGCAGGATCATACCTGCTCATCGGTAAGGCTGCTTCCGACAACTACAACATCACAGTGGAAAGCGGAACACTTACAGTAAATCCCAAGCCCATCGTAATCGTTCCCACAGAGGGACAGGGCAAATTTGAAGGCGAAGAGGACGGAGAGATCACATATGAGACAGACGGTCTTGTAGGTGAGGACGTTCTTGAAGGAGCGCTTTCAAGAGTAGAGGGTGAAGAGATCGGTCTTTACGAGATCCTTCTCGGAACACTTTCCAACTCCAACTACACTCTCACAATCCTTGAAGAGCTTTATGCAATTCGCTCAAAGGATTATCAGAAGATAGTAATCAACAAGCTTCCCGACAATGTAACATATCTCCAGGGAACAGACTTTGATCCCACAGGAATGGAAGTAGTTGCAATCACAGCTGAAGGCGACGAGGTTGCTCTTGAATACGGAGTTGACTATCAGGTTCTCGGCTATGACTCATCTCTGACAGAGGTACAGGAGCTTACAGTATACTTCAAGGGTCATATGGCTAAGTTTGAGGTTGTTGTAATGCCTTCCGAGGTTTCAGTTATCAAGGTTGACGAGCTTCCCGAAAAGCTCATCTACATTGAAGGTCAGGAATTTGACCCCACAGGCATCAGCGTAGTGGTATTCTACGATAACGGAACATATAAGTATATTGATCCCCAGTATCTTACATTCACAGGCTACGATATGAGCGTTGTTGGAACACAGAACGTAACTGTAGAGTTTGGCGGAGCAACTGACAGCTTTGAGATCACAGTAATTGAAAAGGGAATCGCAGGCATCGAGGTTGATACAACAAACGTAAAGACAGAATACGTTGAAGGCATGGAGTTCACAACAGAGGGACTCAAGGTATACGCAGTATACAACAACGGTGTTAAGGTTGAGCTTACACCCGACCGGTACACAGTATCGGGCTTTGAGGCTGACAAGATCGGCACACAGACAATTACAGTTAAGTTTGTTGACTTCACAACAACATATGAGGTTACATTGGTAGAAAAGAAGGCAGTTTCCATTGAGCTTGTATACGACGGAAACGAGCTTAGCGTAGTTCTCGGATGTGACTTCGATCCCGCACAGCTTGTTGTAATAGCAACATTCAATGACGGAACAACAGAGGTAATTCCTTACGGTGAGTACATTATTACAGGATACAACAACAATGAGATCGGAATTCAGGCTTCAGCAGTTGAATTTGACGGAGTTTCAGTTGATGTTCTTGTAAGAGTAATCGCAAGCTCCATTGAGAGCATCGAGATCGTTACAGGTCCTGACAAGAACGTATATATTCTTGGCGAGGAGCTTGATCTTACAGGCATGGAAGTATTTGCAAATATCAACAACGGCACAACCGAAGAGGTATTTGGCTTTGTTGTAAGAAACTATGATCCTTATAAGCTTGGCACACAGAATCTTGAGGTAAGCTATCTTGGATACAAGACCACACTTAAGGTAACTGTAGTTGAGCCTTCATTCGAAGGAATTGAGATCACAGCACTTCCCGACAAGACAGTATTCATTGAGGGAACAGAGATCGACATTACAGGACTCAAGGTCGTAACAATTTCCGAAAACAGAATTGAGATCCCCGTAAGCGAGCTTACAATTTCCGAGGTTGATACAAGTGTTGTTGGCGTACATACTGTAACAGTAGAATACGCAGGAAAGACAGCTGAATTTGAAATTGAGATCGTGGAAAAGACCGCAGTATCCATTAAAGTGGATCTTGGCGGCAAGTACATCATCACACTTCTCGGCGGAGCTCCCATTCTTGAGGGCATCGTAGCAGAGGTTGAATACGATAACGGAACAACAGAGCAGATCGCTGTAACAGAGGAAATGCTCACCGCTCTTGACAATACAGCAGAAGGCAGAACAACTGCACTTGTTGAGTACAAGGGCGTTACAACAGAAGTACCTGTATGGGTAGTAAAAGCTCTTGTAGAAGAGATCATCATCACAAAGTATCCCGATACACTTAAGTATCCCGAGGGAATTGACCTTGATGCAACAGGCATGGAAATTCTTGTTAAGTATGAGGGCGGAATCAGCGAGTATATTACAGGCGAGGATTGCGACCTTGTTGGATACGACAAGACATTGGTTGGCGTACAGACAGTTACAGTGGTATTTGCAAATGCAGAGGCATACTTTGATGTTGAAGTAACTGCAAAGAAGCTTGAAAAAATTGAAATCACAGAGCTTCCCGCAAAGACAGAGTTTGTATATTCACAGGCACTTGATCTTGAGGGAATCGTAGTTGTTGCATACTACGACAACGGAGAATACTTTGTTGTTGAGACAAAGGACCTTGGAACAAAGGGCTATTCAGCATACACCTACGGAACACAGACAGTAAGCGTGATCTATGCAGGACTTAAAGCAACATACGAGGTTGTAGTTATTGCACGTGCTCCCATTGGCATTGAGGTTGATTCAACTGATGCTGTCAAGAATTATTACCTTGGCAACAAGCTTGTAACAGAAGGACTTAAGGTATACCTTGTATACAACGACGGATCTCTTGAGCTTGTTGAAACAGAGGCTTGCAGCTTTAGCGGATTTGCTTCTGATGAGGTAGGCACATATGTTGTAGGCGTAGCTTACAACGGATTTGAAGCTGAGTATGAGGTTGAAGTACTTGATGTTAAGCCCGTTGATATCATCGTTGAGCTTGGAACAATGAACACAGTAACAGTGGAAGGAACACCTCACAGCTTCGATGAAATGACTGTAATTGCAAGATATGCAAACGGCGAATACCGTGAAATTGCTTACGGCGCATATACAGTTGAAGATTACGACTACGAAAAGTACGGTACATACGATGCGAAGGTAGTATTCGGTGAGTGTGAAAGCGCACTTGTTCTCACAGTTCTTCCCGGAACAGTTGGAATTGAGATCACAACACTTCCCGAAAAGCTGGAGTACATCAAGGGACAGAGCCTTGATACAACAGGACTTGTGGTTTCAGAGGTTAAGTCCGACGGAACAAGAGTTCCCATGGATCTTGGGGACGTATCAGCTACAGCGGATCTTTCCAAGGCAGGCGAGGTTGAAGTAACTGTAAGCGCTCTTGGATATGAGACAACATACGGTGTAAAGGTATACGGATACACAGCAGAGGATATCTTTGCAGGTGTTGACGGTAAGTTTACAGCCGAAAACGGCTACATTATAATTAGCGACCTTGGAAACACAACAACACTCGGAGAGCTCAAGGCAGCGCTTAACGGCGGCAAGTACCTTGTTGCAAAGGACGAGGTAGGAAATGTTCTTTCCGATGACACAGTTGTTACAACAGGAATGGCAGTGACATTTGAAGACGGCGAAAGCGTATACAACAGATTCACAGTAATCGTCAAGGGCGACATTGACGGAAACGGAATTCTCGACATTACCGACGCAGTAACCATCTTCCACTCACTTTCAGGCGACGTTGTTCTTTCCGAGATCCAGAAGATAGCAGCTGACGTAGTTGAGGAAGGCGAGACCGTAAAGGTAAACATCACTGATGCGGTATGTGTTTTCCATACAATTAATGGCTGATTGACAGATCAGTGAAAGAGGTGAAAATATGAAAAATTCTAAAATAGTTCTGATTTCATTATTGACATTGTCAATTATGCTTGTGATGTCACTTGGACTTTTTGCAGACGGTATGACAGGTGAGCTGACCTCTGCTGCAACAAAGGTTGCAGCAGGTCAGACCTTCACCGTAGACCTCACATTCAGTGATAAAGTTGGCGGTGTGGATTTTACATTTGTGTACGATCACGACAAGCTTGAGATTGTGGAGACACCAAAGTGTAATGTAAGCGAAGGAAGCTATATCCTTAGTGTACAGGAGAACAATCCTGATAAGATCACATGTGCAATTTTGAGCAAGGGAAAGGCAACAGAAACTCCCATTAGCGCAAAATTTAAGGTGAAAGAGGGGGTAAAGGTTGGTGATACTCTTACAATCAGCGTAGCAAATATGGCTGTAACAGATGTATCAACAACACCCTATAAGACGGTGTATCCCGAGGTTACCTCTTGGGAATACACACTTGCTTCCTCTGAAACAGGATGTGAATATGTAAAGGTAACAACATACCCCACATCCAAGGACAGAGAAAATGACACAAACGGAACTGACTATATCGTAAAGTCAACAGGAAGCAATTATGTTCTTGACACAATTGCACTTGATAATCTTTACTATAAGGTGGAGGCAATAGCAGTTGACAGCGATGCTACTGTAACCTACACAAGAAGCCAGGGAACACTTACGATCGGTAAGTCAAGCTCACTTGCATTTACAGTAAAGGCTCCCGACGGAACAACAAAGAGGTATACAGTTGCTCTTAAGACATTGACATGTACTCATGAATATGAGGAGATCAAGAGCACATATGTTGCTCCCACATGTACAGAAAAGGGTTCTGTAAAGGAAGAGTGCAAGGTTTGCGGAGACACAAAGACCACATACTTTGAAAAGATCGCTCACAACTATACAGTTTCAACTACAGCCCCCACATGTACAGAGGGCGGATATTCACTCAATACATGTACAGCATGCGGCGACAGCTACAAGAGCGACGAGGTTGCAGCAACAGGACACAGCTATGAAAAGGTTTCATCTACATCCACATGTAAGGTAAAGGGCGAGACCACATATAAGTGTTCGGTTTGTCAGTACGTTCATACAGAGGCAGATACAGAGTTTGCATCACACAAGTATGCTTCAAAGGTCATCGAGCCCACATGTCAAGCAGGCGGAAAGACCGTTCATACATGTGAGATCTGCTCAGAAAGCTATGAGGATGCTCCCACGGCTCCCATTGCCCACTCATATGAAACAAAGACGGTTGATCCCACATGTACGGAAAAGGGATCTGTAACAGTTTCATGTAAGGTGTGTAAGACTGTATTCTCCACAACTGAGGTAAGTGCAACAGGACACAGCTTTGGCGAGTGGAAGACAGAGATCCCCGCAACATCCGAAAGGACGGAAT
>SVUF01000127.1 GCA_015063395.1 Oscillospiraceae bacterium | reverse complement strand
ATTTCTGAATATAGCATATATATCAAAACCCCGACAGACCTCAAAAATCTGTCGGGGATTATTATTTGTTTCCTGCGGAACTATTTTTGTTTGTAGGGGAGACCTGCGGTCTCCCGCGGGCGAACGCAGTTCGCCCCTACCATGTATCAGGAGAAGATTTTGTGATTTCTCCGCTAAGAACATCACGCTTTTTTTACAGCTCCTTTTTTCAATTAATGTTGTATTCCTTTGAGTTGATCACAAGACATTCATCGTTCTTCCAATATATGACCATATAATCAAATTCGCCCCATTCTCCCCAATATACTCTTCCCTTCTTTTTGACGATCTTGCAAATCCTGTTATCGATGCCTTTTTTATAGACCTCTACAAGTGTATCTCCGCCCAGCGCTCCTTGGCTTGAAGCTATTACCTCGGCATAATATGTTCCGTTCTGTGACGTTACGGTTTTCACCACCGTATTTTCACCGAAAGGGCCTAAGATCAGTGAAAAGGTAATTATGATGATGGCGGGAGCTATCATGATGGACGACAGTCCAAGGGAAACTCCCTTGAGTATCATCGGCGCCCCGCTCCTAACGGTTATGATAACAGAACAAACGATGCTCACCAAAAGGGAGATCAAAACAATCATCCCACCGTATTTTAATATACAGTACACTGCATTGACCATGGCTGCAGGGGTGATAAAAGCGCTTAAAGCTCCTATGACCACTTCCTCATTATCCTCAATTTCAAGTCCTCCCGCAATGCTTAATACCGCCGAAAGCAAGGTACTTGCCGCCGTCAAGGACAGATAAATATCCGCGATCCTGAATTCAAAAAAATATCCAAAGAACGCAAGGATAACTGATATCAGCGGTAAAAACACGGTCAACCCAAAGCAGACATACAATGATATTACAGAAAGCTTTTTCATGATGCTTTACTGTTCCTTTCCAAGCAGCCCGGCATATTTACCCGACAATTTCCACGACAGTACAGAAAGAACTGCCGACAGTACAATGCCAACTCCTGCAAAAGCAAATAATCTGTATAAGCCATCAAAAATACCGTCGGAAAACATTCCCTGCAAAACACCCGACGAGAAAAATTCATAATGAAATCCCGCCCAAAAATATCCACAGGCTATAATTCCAAGGGTGGACACTAAGGCTCCTGCAGAAAACGCCCTTTTATTCTTGTACGTTTTTATGAAATACCAATTTGCAAGTGAAAGCATAAAGCCCGTTGCGGGAACTACAAGGTTCAGCGCCCAAAAACCGTTAAACAGTCCCGATGGGATTTTTGACTCTGCCCCAACACCGATGATGACCAGTATGAACGACAGGAACAACGAAGCCGATTGAATAACCGATGCTTTCAGGCTGTTGATCTTATTCGTTTTTATTACTCCCTGTGCCACTGTAATGACATCGGGGGCATTTTTCATATCCTCATAAATCTCCCTGCATACACTGCATTCCTTCAAGTGCTCCTCTACAATGATCGCGCTTTCCTCACTGCAGCATCCGTCAATATAAAGGGGTATCAGATCCTTAACTACATTACAATCCATAAAATCACCTCATTTTCTCCAACAATTTTTGTTTTGCGCGGTAAAACGTCACTCTCGCCCAGCTTTCGCTTTTACCGTAGGCCTTACTTATCTCCGACAGTGAAAGTCCTCCGAAAACCGATAGCTTTATTACATCTTTCCATGGGTTATCAAGTTGCTCCAAAGCCGCCATCGCCCTTTGCGAAAGCTCCTTTTGAACATATTCCTCCTCAATATTATAGGAACTTTCGATGCTTTCAAGCCCTTCTTCAAAGGCTCCTATGTTTTTCTCTTGCCGACACCAACCGTAATATGTATTTTTGGCAATTTGACATAGCCATACGGGTGCTTTTTTCTTGTCTCTCAAGGAAGAAAAATTGATATAAGCACGAAAAAACGTTTCTTCCGCAAGCTCCTCCGAAAGAGAATGATTGTTTGTCAGCTTCATTAAATACTTGAAAATAAAATCCTTATTGTCAATAAAGATCCTTTCAAAATCCGTCATATCATCACTCCCTTCACCTATTAGATACAAAAAAGCAAAAAACGTTACAAGTTTTTTTAAATAATTAAAAACTCCCACAAGACACCCTGTGAGAGATTTATATTATGATTATTCCGCAATGGGATCCCTCGGCTTTTGGGGCATCGGAAGCTCCGACTCCACTTCCTCGCGGATCTCACCCTCTCTTTGCAAAAGCTTCTGTGAAGCCGTGGCAAGATCGTTTTTTAAATTCTGTCTTGCGCTCTTTATACGTTTTTCAGCAAGATCCACTGAAGCAACGGTTTTTTCAAGCTCTTTTTTCAGATTTTTCTTCTTTATAAAATCAAAAACTCCCAGCTTGGCAATCTGCCCTTCAAGCTCTGCTTTTCTTTTTTCAGCTTCGGCTTTTTGCCTGTTTGCCCCCTGTAGCTCCTCGTCGAATATACGTCTGCACGGTGTTTCCAAGGCTTTTTTCTCTTCCTCAATGCGTCTTGAAAGCTCCTCTTTTCTTTGGTTTTCTATTTTCTGACGTCCAATCCTCCATGTATCAAGCTCCAAGGCATACTTCTCCTCGGCACTTAAACAAGGCTTTTTATCTTTTTTTATGTTTTCAGACTTTTCTTTACATTGCCTCTTTATCAAGCCGATGCTTAAGAAATACTCCTTCATTGTCATTCCTAAAAGCTTTGTTGATTCGTTTGACAGTGTTTTAAGCTTACCCTTGAGATCGGGATTTGCCTCCAAAAGCTCTCCAAGCTTTGTAAACTCTGTACCTTCGGGATACCGACTCTTAAGCTCTTCAATTACATCATCACAGTTCGTTGTTTTCGGTCTGCCTGTTTCCGCCCTTTCGATCCTATATCCATAGGCTGTCAGAAAGCTGTTTTTGCTTTCATAGCCAAGGTGCTTTGATATATCTCTGGCAGTCTCATCCCATTTTTTATGATCCTTTTGGAGTCCAATGATCACCCTGTCGGGATATGCGCCGTCAAGCTTTGCAAACAGAGTATCAATACGCTTTTTTATATTCTCCGGCTCCTGTCCAATTTCAATTATAGCCACAATGCTACCTCCGCAATGTCTTTTATTTTTCCTCTTTTTTCGACTTAATTATACACCAACTTGCATATAAAGTCAAGTGATTACAGAAAATCCTGTTTATTTTACCCCTTCACCTCAAAAGCTCCTTGATCCTATAAATACTTTGGTTCAGCTTTTTATAATCGATTATCCCATCACTGTCAAATGAGGTTGCCTCCACAGTGAAATCACCCATGTACTTTTCCCTTTTGAGAAACTCAAAAAAGGACTTGAAATCAATGCTTCCGTCACCTATATGCAATGTCCGCAGACTTTTGAAATCCCTGTAGGCTCCGCTGTAATCATTTACATGAATATGCTTTATTTTATTAAATATAAATCGGTTTTCCTCTTTGTAGATCAGCTCAAGCTGTCCGTGGAACTGTGCCATTTTGGTGTCGTATGTAAACACCGCGTCGGGATATCGTTCTGCAAGACTGATCAGTCGGCTCATGGGATCGCCATATCCGCACACTACGTTTTCAACGGTCAGCTCAAGTCCGTAGCTGTCCGAAATTTCCGCAAGATCTCCATATATATTAAAATTGTTTTCTATATTTTTATCTGACAAAACACCGTTCCACAAATGCAGAATCAGCTTATCTGCGCCAAGCTCCAAAGCAAGCTCACAGTTTATTCTAAAAAGCTCCCTTGCCCTTTCTGCGTCCCTTCCGATATTTCTTGAAGCAAGCTCACCTATTGATTTTTCAACGTGGAAGGTAGGTATCGGCATTTCAAAGGTCCTCATGAAAAGAGTAAGCTCACGAAGCCTTTCATACCATGAGTCATACATCATGAACTCATAGCCGTCGCAGTCGATAAGGCGGCGGTATTTGCCCAAAAGTGTAAAATCCCTGCCGTTTGGACGACCAACTATCGCTCCTGTGGAGCAATAAACCTTAAACATAAGTCCCTCCGATCAATATTCCAGAAACATTATTCACTATTTTATCATATTATTTTTCTTTTTTCAAGTGCTTTTGTGGATAATAAAAAGCAGCCTCACCAAGTTAATGATGAGACTGCGTAAATTTGCTCCGAAAAGACTATTTAGTTGTGTACTTTTTTATTTATGTTTTTGACAAACCTTTCTATCGTTATCGGGGCAAAGTTTTTTATCGTCATTAAATGAAGATAAAACAATTATTTTATTCACACTTTCGCCCGAAAATCAAGGTTTTACGGCACTTTTTGAGT
>SVUF01000126.1 GCA_015063395.1 Oscillospiraceae bacterium | reverse complement strand
CAAAGGTCACGTTTTAAAGCTGACCTCACCCTTTACTTCATCAAGCTTTACAGGACTGTCGCTTTCAACAACATCGGGAACTGCGTCCATGATCTCCACAAGACGCCCCATTGCATTGACGGAATCCGAAGCCTGACTCACCATTCCCACAAGGGAATACATGGGCGAATACACCATGTGCATATAGCTTATGAAAGCGGCAAGCACACCGTATGTCATCTGCCCCTTCATTACCATAACGCCTCCGACGCCCCATACAACGATATTACTGATATAGAGCAAGAAGTTTACAGATGGAAATGCAACCGATGAAAAGTTTGCGGTTTTCTTTTCCGTTCTTGCGGCATCAACGCTTTTTCTGTTGAACCGCTCTGTTTCATCACTTTCCTTAGCAAATGCCTTTACAACTCGGATTCCCGTAAGAATATCCGAAAGAGTCGATGACATTGATCTTTGCTTTGCAAAGCGTCTGTTGTGATACTTGCGGTTTATCGCAAACAATGACTTCATAGCAAAAAATGCAATCGGAAATGTGATCAGCGACAGCGCCGCTAAGGAGGGATTCATTACAAACATTATAGCCGCTACCGCAATTATCTGTATTATGTTTACAAGAAAATACGGCAGTGTATCACAGAAAAAGCTATATATGGTCGTTGCGTCCCCCGACACCTGAGTCATCAGTCCGCCTGTTTTTCTTGATGTAAAAAAGCCTACGGACAGTCTTTGAATGGATGAAAAAATGGTCTTCTTCAAATCACAAACAAGGGCTGCTGCAATTACCGATGTAACCACATTATGCACCACTGATATCAGTGTGGAAAGAAGCCTCGTTCCCACAACAATTCCCACAACAAGCATTACCTGTCCGTGAAATTTGCTGACAGTGTCTCCGAGGACCTCATCATAGAAAAATGTTGAAGAAAAGTATGGTGTGATGATTCCCACCGCTCCCGTAAGGATCAGCATTGCAACGGTAAGCGCGATCTTTCCCTTATATTTTTTCAGCATCTCCGCAGTTCTTGCAACGATCTTTTTCCTGTCAAGACACTCGGTGCATATTTTATTTGTAGGATCGGCATACCTCTGTCCGCATTTGGGACAAAACAGGTTTTCCTCCTCACAGTCGGGCAGGGGTGTCAGCTCACCCGTGTCTGCGATCTCATTCAAATATTTTGCGCAGCATTCAAGCTCATTTCTGCAGGTAAGCGTTCCGTTGGCGATCTTTTTAAAGGCGCCGCTTTCTCTGCTTGTTGCCCAAAGCGTCAAGGAGCTTACGTTTTCCTCAACCTTGAAGCCGCAGTAATCCCTAGCCTTCAGTCTGTCAAGAGAGATTACCCTGAACTCTCTTTTATTCTTCTTTTTTACAATGGTTGAAGCGGCAACCCCCGAGATTATAATAATCTCGTCCTTTGCCCAAATAATATAAGTATCCGAGGATACATTTTGCAGTGACCTGTCAGTGGGCACACACATTTTTATATCCTCGGTCAAAATGTCATTTTCTTTCAGTGTCGGACATAATATCTTCGGAACCCTCCATGGCTCCGACCTTTTAAAAATATATTCAAGCATAATAATCTCCGCTCTATTTTTATGAGATCAATGTATCGTATCCGCCGTTTTCCCGTTCTCTATCAATATACCAGCCCTTGTCGGTCTTTTTAATTATAAAATCAAGTCCGCCCATGGCATCAAAATCACCGTGCCAGAAGGTCATGCTTCCTATGAACACTTCCTGTCCGTCCTCATCTGTAAACTGACGGCAACCTTCATAGGTCAAAAGATAACCGTTTGTAAAGACATCGCCGTTGGCACCGATCTTTATCTTCAAGGATCTTTTCAGCCTCGTCATGTCCATATCAAGATAGTCTATATCCATCTCCTCGCAGTATTCCTTGATCATCCCTTCAAGTATCTCAAGATCCTCCCCCTCAAGTCCTGTGGATTTCACATCAAATGACAGGTATCTGTAGGCGGTAAGATCAACCTTATTTCCTGCAAATTCCTTAAACATGAGGTAGTAAGCCCCTGCAACAGAGGTCTCCTTGATCTCAGCCTTGTCACATGAAGAGCATACACTGCAGACAAGAATACACACCATCAAAAAAACAGATATTTTTTTCAAAACAAATTCCTCTTTTAATCCATATTTTCACACTGTAAATATATCATATTTTTCATATTTTTACAAGTACTATCCATAAATATTTTTATATTCTCTGCAAAAACTATTAATCGGAACCAAGTATCAGTGTTCCTATATTATAAAATTTTAAGCTTAAAAGAGATACAATATGAAAAACAAAAATATACTAAAAATTATTCTTGTCCTGATCCTCTGCGCTTCAACGGGAATTGCTTCCTTGGCGCTTCCCTCTCAAAAGGTCTACAATTGGTTCTTCAAAAAGACTGAGGACGGATCCCAGCCCCCGGATGCACCGGAGCTTTCCTTTATCAAGGACTACGATGTCCGTTGGATCGACAGAAACGCCCGCGACTCCGACAAGGTGATCTACCTTACCTTTGATGTGGGCTATGAAAACGGCAATGTAGAAAGGATCCTTGACGCCCTCGGACAGTATAACGCCAAGGGCACATTCTTTATTCTTGAAAACGTGGTAAACCGATGCCCCGATCTTGTTATGCGAATGCACAACGAGGGACACACAATTGCCAACCACACCGCCAAGCACAGCGATCTTACCGCAATCACCGACAAACAGATCTTCAAAAAACAGCTCACCGATCTTGAAAAATGCTGTCGGGAAAAGCTTGGAATTGAAATATCCAAGTATTTCAGGGCCCCTGAAGGAAGGATCAACGAGCTTGCCCTTTCCTATCTTGATTCCCTCGGTTACAAAACTGTATTCTGGAGCTTTGCCTACGCAGACTGGGACAACTGCCATCAGCCCGATCCCGCCGCCTCTGTGAAAAAGATCCTTGATCACACCCACAACGGAATGGTTCTGCTACTGCACCCAACCTCACAAACCAATGCAGATATCTTGCCCGAGCTTTTGAGATCGTGGACTGAAATGGGATATCGCTTTGGCACAATGGACGAGCTTTTTGGGTGATAAAATGCGCATAAGGCTCGTCGCTCTTGTTCTTTGCCTTTCATGTCTTCTTGCTCCGTCCTTTAATTATCCCGTAAACGCAAGCTCCGTCTATCACTGCGGAGGCAACGGTAAGCGTCAGGTGGCACTGACCTTTGATGACGGTCCCCACCCCGATTATACCCCCGCAATTCTTTCAATTTTAGAGGAATACAAGGTACCCGCCACATTTTTCGTCATCGGAGAAAATGCCCGGCAATACCCCGAGCTTGTAAAAAAAGAATATAATATGGGTAATGAGATCGGAAACCACACCTTTTCCCATCCGGCCGTTTCAAAAACAAGCTACAATGACCTTATAAACGAAACAGAGCTTGTTGACGGAGAAATACTCGCTCTCACAGGTAAAGCCCCAAAAATATTCCGTCCGCCCGGTGGAGTTTGCGATAAAAACGTAGGCAAGGTAGCAAAAGAAAAGAACTATTCCGTCATTCTTTGGACTGTTGATACAAAGGACTGGCAAATCCCCCCAACCCATGATATTGTCTCATGCGTAAAAACCAATCTCCGTCCCGGCGCCATAATACTTTTCCACGATTATGTCTGGGGCGCCTCCAATACCCCCGAAGCCCTCAGAATACTGATCCCCCATATCCTTGATGAAGGCTATGAAATTGTAACCGTCAGTGAGCTTTTGGGTATTTAGCAGCCCACGGCTGCAGGGGTAGCTGTACTCTACAACAGCATACCTTTTTGATATTTTTCCACTTCAAAACTAAGCAATTTCCCATATAACAAAAAAAGCAGCCCACGGCTGCAGGGAAAGCTGTACTCTACAACAGCATACCTTTTTGACATTTTTCCACTTCAAAATCAAGCAATTTCCCATATAGCAAAAAAAGCAGCCCACGGCTGCAGGGAAAGCTGTACTCTACAACAGCATACCTTTTTAATATTTTTCCACTTCAAAACCAAGCAATTTCCCATATAGCAAAAAAAGCAGCCCGCGGCTACAGGAGGAGCTTTACTCTATATCGGCATACCTTTTTGATATTTTTCCACTTCAAAATCAAGCAAGTTCCTATATAACAAAAAGCGGAGCTGTAAATAAAGCGTGATGTTCTTACCGGAGAAATTATCCAACAGCCGGTAGGGGCGAACTGTGTTCGCCCGCGAAAGACCGCAGGTCTCCCCTACAGATAAAAAATGCCTCGCTGTAAACAAATAATTATCCCCGACAGATTTTTAATGGTCTGTCGGGGAATATTTATTTCCATCGTTCAATCAAAAAGTCGTTTTCTTTGGTTTCTTTCACTGAATATTGCTTTTGACATACAGAACAG
>SVUF01000125.1 GCA_015063395.1 Oscillospiraceae bacterium | reverse complement strand
TATTTCTTCACAAATCCCGATACAGAAGGAGATACAAGCATGTATACTTCGTCCAATTATGTGAAGAAATATTCGGACAACAGTGCCATGGAAAATTGGCTCAAGGAAAATATAACAAACAGCGAAAAACCTCCTGTAAGCTTTAAGGTTGGAGGGAAAAGCTCTGATAGCTATACATGGAAAAAGGAGATTGGCTCAACCAATAAGGTCATTTATTTTGAGACTGAGGCAAACCCCTCCGAAAGCAAGGAGCAGACCATAAATTATACCTGCGAGGAGCTTTTTGTCAGAATTGAGTTTACTCTCATTACATACAAGGATTACCCCGTAGTTGAATATGAAGCTGTTCTTTATAATGAAGCTGACGGCAACTCACAGCGGATCAGCAATCTTTTGGCATCCGACTGTAAAATTGAAGGCAAGGAGGGGGACTACCTTCTTCATGCAAACAGAGGCGCAAACACCCAATACAATGATTTTGAGCCTCTGACATACGAGCTTACAAAAACAAGACATTTTGAAGTAACCAACGGTAAGGCTACAAGCACCTATATACCCTATTTCAATTTGGAAAACAGGGTTGAAAATACAGGAACAATTTCAATAATAAACTGGCCGGGAAACTGGAAGGCGGATTTTTACAAAGAGGAAAACGGTGTCACCCTTAAGGCAGGTCAGTATTCAACAGACCTTATTCTGCAAAAGGGCGAGTACATAAATTATCCCGGAATGGTTCTGCTTTTCTACAAGGGGGATTATATAAACGGACAGAATGTATACAGACGTTGGCTTTATAATTGCAATCAGTTCAGAGAGCAGGGCAAGCATATGAAAGAGACCAATGTGCTTGTTTGTCCTGCACAGTACAGCATTTACGTTGATATGAAAACCCTTGCAATGTACGAAAGAACGGGACTTATTGAGTATATTGACAAATACAATATTGACGGCGGATGGTATGATACCGAGGGTCAGACATGGTTCCACACAGGAAATTGGTATACCTTGAAGGCAATGTATCCCAAGGGAATCGCACAGCTTTCCGATCTTGTACACGATGCAGGTTTAAAATTTGCGGTGTGGTATGAGCCTGAGCGTGTTGCGTGGGGAACGGACACCACCGATAAGCTGAAGGATATAAACGGCTTGATCGTTGTGGGAAGCGACGGCAGGGCAGTCACCGACTACAGCAAGGTTGCAAATGGAAACTGCTATGTACTTCTTGATTATTCCAATCCCCGGGTTGTAAAGTGGGTTGTGGATTTTCTGAATTCTGAATTTAAGAACAACAATATAGACCAATACCGCCAGGATTTCAACATGTATCCCCAGGATAATTGGAGGGCGCTTGATCTTACACGCGGAAAGCAGCTTGGAATTGTCAGAACAGGATACACTGAGAACAAATACTGCGAGGGATACCTTAACGTATATGCAGGAATTATTGCGGAAAACCCCGAAATGTATATTGACGCATGTGCCAGCGGCGGCATGAGAAATGACCTTTCAACCATAAGATATTCATTCATGCACACACGCTCGGACTATTGGGCTGATATAGAGAGCGCACAGCTTCAGACATACGGAAGCTCCATGTGGTTCATGTATTGGGGAACGGGATTTTCATCTGCGGATCTTAATTCATATGATGTACGCTCACATATAGGCAACAGTATTGGCGTCGGTATATCAAACGATTCACAGGCAGAAGCCCTTAAGAATGCGCTGACGGACTGGAAGCATCTTGCATCATATCTTTTCTGGGATTATTATCCTCTCACAGATTATGTCGGTTCCTCAAGGGATACCATGTCCCTTCAGTATGACAGCCCCGAGGAAGGCAAGGGTATGTTTGTTACATATTTCAGAAAGAATGACACATTCACAGCCCGTGTGCGCGGTCTTGACCCCAATGCAAAATACAGAATTTGGGATCTTGACAATAAGGAAAAAACACTCCGTACAATGACGGGTAAAGAGATCATGGAGGGAATTACCATAACATCCGTTGCAAGCACTGCCATTGTATATGAATATGAGCTTGTTGAAGGACAGGACACAACAAAATTCCAGACAGAAAACGTACCTACGGGTAAGGGCTCAAACGGATATGACCCCGACTCTAAGGACGGCAAGGTTGTAGAGGTTGAGATCCCGACTGTAAAAACAGTGTATGAGAATACTATGGCTGATGATAGGCTGAAAAAGCTTTATGACATCAAATCCGATAACGAGATGAAATTTTTGCAATCGGACTACAGAACAACGGGGCTTGTTTATGCAATCAGCGAAAATATCTATAATGAGCTTATATTTACCTCTGTTGAGGTGAACGGATGGAAAGCCATCAACAAATCAAAGGCTTATATTTCCTTTGCAAGCGGAGATACATATCCCTTTACCACTTGGGACGGAAACGGTGCGCTTTTCAAGAACGTACAGCCCTTTGCAAAAAAGATCGGTGATACTTATTTCTTCTGGATCGCAAATATTTTGCCCTTTGCTGACGGTGACGGACAGTGGAAAAGCGGAAATATAACCATCTCTTGGGACAAGAAGACGGGAGGAAAGGGAAGCGCTCCCACCTTGATCGACTTCACTGATAACGGGGGAAGAATAACTCCCGTCGGCAAGGATACTCACACGGGAAAGGGAAAGATATATAAGATCGATGCCGCTATTTATGAAAGCTTCAGCTATACGGGCAAGGGCGTTCAATACGGCAATGTTATATGGAACGAGATCGACCCTGCAACTGTGGGCATAGTCAGTGTCATCGAAAAGGCTCCTGCGGAAAATGCTGATATTAAAGCCTTGACAAAATGGCTTTCAAGCCTTGACTTCGCGTCGGTGGGTGTATATGCACGTAAGGACGGAGATTCATATTATTTATGGTTTAGCGATTCCGATGCTGTTGAGGGTCTTTCAATATGTCATGCTCAGGTAAAACGCGCCATATTTGTATGGAAGGATAGAAACGGAGATCTTTGTCAGCAAGGAATTTTCTTTCCTGCGTAATTATAATTAATTTAAAATCCTCTTGGCACTGCAGTGACGGGAGGATTTTCTGTAATTTTGGGAAAGCTTGTAAAATCCCCTTGAAAATTATTTTGAAATATGATAACATATCACTGAAAAGAGGTGCATATATGAATTTTCCTAAATTAAAAAACGCACTGATTTGCAGGATCACTCCCTATGTCTTGGTTCTCGGAGCATTTATCCTTCCGATCATTGCGGTCATTGCCTTACCCTTCATTCCCGAATCTGTAAAGCCCTACCTTGTAATTGGTTTGGTGGGTGCTTTGATCGTATACTTATCCAAGAATTTTGCTGTGCTTATGATGATGGACATAACCCTTGCAACGCTTCACTGTCATAATAGTGCCAGAAAAAGATACGATCTTCCAGGGGGCAGAAATTCCGAAAGCATTGAAAAAAGCTTGAATTCATTTGGAAAGCCCTATGACCCCATTGCCGTTTTACCAAAGCCATCCGCATTGCGATATAAGTTTTCATCCTCTGCAACCGTGTATGCCAAGGGGATTGAAAGGGTCATCGCCCTTTATAAAACAGATTATTTGGATAAAGAGGAATACAACGAGATTCAACGGTCTGCAAAGGCTAATTCATTATCCTTGAAGGGCAAGAAAAAACAAAGGATACTTGATTCTCAGCAAAAGAAGGCGCCCATTCACAGAGTTACAGTTTTTGTGATCATCGCGAAAAACGTGGAAGAAAAGCTGTATGAGAATCTATATGATAAAGTCAGCAAAAACGGCGGAGATGATGATGAAGATTCATACATTCCCTGCGTAATCAATTTGAATAACAGAACCTGTGTTTTTAACAGCTTGTCAAGTCCCTATGTGGGATTTGGATATCCCGTTAAAAACCGAGGAATAAAGTTTGTTAAAAAATATGTATTTGGCGGGAATATGCCGAAGAGCAACCGTCATATGATGGATCCGATAAAAGACATTGACCGTGAAATGAGCATTTGGAGCTTTTGGTCAAATATGAAAAAAGAAATCATAGATAATGACAAAAAGGCAAAGAAGCGCTATGAGACCATGGATCATGGGGAAATCGTTGTTGATGATGATTGCTTATATGTTAAGTGGAATGACAAGGGGACATGTATCCTTCTTGAATTTGACAAAGAAGCAAAAAAGGTGACGGTTTATCCTGCATATACATGGGATTATCCAAAGTCCAATCCCATTGCTAAAAAGACATCTAAAGAGATCAACGGACTTGTTGAGGAATATTTTAAATCACAAGGATTCAAATGCGAGTTTATAACCTTTGATGAATGAAAACAAGATCACATTCTATAATTGTGAGGATTTTGATTATGAGTAAAATTTATACATCTGTAGACCAGCTGATAGGACATACGC
>SVUF01000124.1 GCA_015063395.1 Oscillospiraceae bacterium | reverse complement strand
CCTTAATTAATAATCCCCTCAAAAGCCTTGAGGGGACGTTTGGAATAATTTTTACTTTATAAAAAGCTCACCGCTTTCTATGGACAGAGTACCCATATAGGCGTATACCCTGTTCCACTCTATAATCCTTTCTTCATTTGACCATCCGTGGAAAAAGATCTCGTATACTCCGTTTCTTTCAACAACCGACGGGTGACCCGCTCCCTTTATCTGACTCGTTCTGCTGATTATAGGCTTTTCGCATTTCGTCCACGCTGATGGATCAAGGGGATCACTGCCCGTCAGCTTCAGATATGCTATACAATAATCCTCACACCATGAGCCTGAACCTGAATAGAGTACATACAATTCCCCGTCCAAACATACTCCGTAAGGTCCTTCGTTTATAAACGGAGATTCCTCCTCGCCCGTTGCGCCGATTTTTTCCCAATCTCTGTCGGGTGTTGAGATCAGATGTCTTTCTCCCGAAAGCTTTGTGGGACTTTCCATTTTTGAAATGTAGAGGTTCTGACATACGTTGACGTCGCCTTCCCAGCCCGACCACACGAAATACTGCTCCCCATTGTGGCTTATTACAGTTCCGTCAATTGCCCATTTATCAGTGGGATCACCGATCTTTCCCACAATTGTATATGGGCTTGTTGGATCGTCGCTGTTATTGGTAAGAACGTACATTCTGTGGGTATGGTTATCCCCGTCATCACAGGCAACGTATATGTAGCAAATTCCGTCAATGACGTGAAGCTCGGGCGCCCATAATTGCTTTGACCAGGGTCTTTCCTTTTCTGCCTTGTACACCCTGATCACAGGAGCTGTGGAAAGCCCCTCGGCGCTTTCTGATACACAAATGCCGATGGAATCATCAGTTGATGCAAAGCAAGCGTAATACTTGTCCTTATAATAGATCACGTCGGGATCTCTTGATGACTTTTCACCGCTGAAATACCATAATTTTTTCATATTTTACCACCTTTTATGTTTATTTGTTTTTAATCTCCACAATTATTATCTCAGGCTCATTGTTCAGCCTTATTGGAATTATACTGTTGCCAAGTCCGCGGCTCACCACCATATTGGTGTTGCCGTCATTATATAATCCCGAATCATACTTTGGAAAAAAGCCTTGATTTGGTGCTACAATACCTCCGATAAATGGTATTCTGAATTGACCGCCGTGGGCATGACCGCAAAAAACAAGGTCAACTCCTGCGTTTACATACATTTCAAAAAGCTCGGGACGGTGGGACATGAGGATATTGTAGCCTTTATCGGAAACAAGGGTTTCAAGTCTTTTTCCATTGACATAAGTAAATGTAGGATCGTCAATTCCTATAAGATTTACTGTCTCACTGCCTTTTGAAAGCTCCACACACTGATTTCTCAACACCGTAACACCCAACCCTCTCAATGCGCCTTCAAATTCCAAATAATCCTCAATAGCTGACTCATGGTTTCCGTTGACATAATAGGTCGGGGCAATAACAACCGCTTTTTTACAAAACTCCAATGCCGCCTCCATATCGGTTTTCATTGAATCCACAATGTCACCTGTGATCAATATTATATCAGGGCTTAGGTCTTCCAGCTTTTCAAGGAGTCTTTTGTTATTTTTACCAAATTCCTTATTGTGAAGGTCCGACACCTGAGCGATCCTGTATCCCGAAAAATCCTCCGGCAGCTTTTCGCTTACTATCTCAAACTCCCTGACCGTCAGAATGTTGTTTTCAATAATGCAATATACCGAAAAAAGTAAAACAATTACAAGAAAGGCAACAAAGCTTTTTCTGATTTTACCCTCCTTGGTAAAAATTCTACCTTTTACCCCATTTGTTATTTTACCCATTGTCCTTTTTCTCCGATCCGCCTCAGATACACAGATTTTTTAAAATTCCTCTCTTAAAGTTTTGGAAGATGGTACGGGGAGAAACCTTTTTTAAAAGCTTCTCCCCGTAAAAATAAAATTAACTCAACAAATTAAGGACGGAGTCCCATACCGCCTTCAAGGGTGAGTGTCTCTCCGTTGAGGTATTTGAAATCGGGGGAAGCAAGCTGTACGCATACTCGTCCGATTTCAAGCTCGGAATCTCCGAAATGTCCTGCGGGAGGCATTTTTACATTAGCCGCAAATGCCTCGGGATATGCCATCTGGAATTTTTCAAGCTGTGCTGTCCATGCAAGAGGACAAATTACGTTGGTGTTGATGCCATCCTTTGCCCACTCCGTTGCCGCAACTCTTGAAAGTCCGCGGATTCCTTCCTTTGCCGCCGCATATGAGCATTGTCCGTAGTTTCCGAAAAGTCCTGCTCCCGATGCAAAATTGATGATGCTTCCCTTTGTTTCCTTGAGGTAGGGATAACAAGCCTTCATATAGTAGAATGCCGCATAAAGTCCTGAATACATTGCAAGATCGAACTGCTCCGTTGTGTGATCCTGAATGGTAACTCCCGATGCAGATGCCTGTGCGTTGTTGATGAGCACATCAATTCTGCCAAATTCCGCAACTGCCTTTTCTACAACTGATTTTGCAGTAGCTTCGTTATCCAAGCCTGCCGCAATATCAGCGGGAATTGCAAGAACCTTTATTCCATAAAGCTTTTCAAGCTCTTCCTTTGCCTTCTCAAGCTTCTGTACATTACGTCCTGTAATTACAAGATTTGCACCTTCCTTTGCATATGCTGTTGCGATGCCGTATCCGATGGATCCGCATCTGCCGTCAGAAAGCACGGCATATCCCGCTCCTGTAATTATGGCTGTTTTTCCTGTTAAAAATCCCATATTATATCCTCTTTTCCATTTATTTTATATTATTTTATATAATCTTATTTATTATTTAAATTAAGATATTTTTCTGCCATGGTCTTATCGTTGAAATCCACGGTGTAGCCGTTGAATATCTGTACACTTTCGTGACCCTTGCCCGATATCACCACAACGTCTCCGTCCTGAGCCATTTCAATTGCTTTTTCAATTGCCTTTTCGCGATCGGGCTCCACTGTGAAATTGTCAAGGCTCCTGTCCATTCCCTCAAGGATATGTCCGATGATCCTCATGGGGTCCTCTGTTCTTGGGTTGTCCGAGGTGACAACGGTATAATCCGCAAGACGCTGACTTATGCCGCCCATGACGCTTCTCTTTGAATTGTCCCTGTCTCCGCCGCATCCGAATACACTTATCACGCGCTTATAGGTCTTGTTCTGCCTTACAGATGCAAGAAGATTTTCAAGGGCAACTCCCGTATGGGCAAAATCTATAATTGCCGTAACTCTCTTTCCCTTGATGACCTCGTATCTTCCCGCAATATTCAGCTCCTCGGAAAGCGCGTCCCTGATCTTTTCCATCTCAACGCCAAGCCCCAAGCAGATTCCCGTTGCCGCAAGAGTATTGTACACAGCAAACAAGCTGGGGATCATAACCTTAAAGTGTGTTTTTTGTCCCTTCCAATGAGCATCAAATTCCACTCTGTCGCTGAAAAATTCAATATTGTCACCGTACAAATTGCAAAGCTCTTTGTTCTTTACACCGTATCTTACGGTTTCTCCACTTGCTTTTTCCGCAAATAAAACTCCGCTTTCATCGTCCATATTAACAACACCGTGTTCTGCCATTGGGAAAAGCATCAGCTTTGAATCCCTGTAGTCCTCCATGGTCTTGTGGTCATCAAGATGCTCGGGAGAAAGATTTGTAAACGCCGCCGTATGATATTGACAGCTTCTCACTCTTCCAAGCTTCAACGCCATGGAGGATACCTCCATGAACACATAGTCAACCTTTTGGTCAACACACATGGACATGATCTTTCCAAGCTCCAGACAATCGGGAGTTGTAGGGGTTGTACGCTCTATGTCCACAACCTCACCGTTTATATAAATATTTATAGTTCCGATCAGCGCCGTATTATATCCAAGGCTTCTGAAAACGTGATTCACCATGGTTGTGGTGGATGTCTTTCCGTTTGTGCCCGTAACACCCACGAGCTTAAATTTTGACGATGGATCCCCATAAAAATTATTGGCTATTTTGGAGAACACCGCTCTCGTGTCCTCAACACTGATCACCGTCACGTCATCGGGAACCTCCACCGAAGCTGCCTTGTCCTTGTTGCAAATGATGATCCTTGCCCCAAGCCTTACAGCCTCGGAAATGTATTTGTGTCCGTCCTGCTTTATTCCCACAATGGCAAGAAATGTATCGCCATATTTGATGTTTTTTGAATTTGAGCAAATTTCGGCAACTTCAACGCAATTTCCCATTTTTTCTACGTTATAATGAATGCCATTTAATACTTCCTGATAATTCATTTTTTGCTCCTGTTTTTCCGTCATTCTCTTTTTAGGGGCTGTTTTTTCAAAAAACAAACTCCCTTTTTACTATGCTACCACGGTTTTATAAAAAAGGCAATGGTTTTTGTTTTTCCACTTTTAAAGAAAATGTAAATTATTTTCCAACG
>SVUF01000123.1 GCA_015063395.1 Oscillospiraceae bacterium | reverse complement strand
TATAAATATCCCTCCCGTTAAAGTGATGCTTTTTCTTTACTTTGTAGCCAGATAATCGTTGATGCGAGTGATGAGAGCCTCTGCATCAGTTCCGTGAACTGCACATGCAGCCTCAATGCTTTCGCCTCTTGAATGAGGGCATCCGAGACAGTGCATGCCGATCTCAAGGAAGAACTGCGCTGTGGTGGGATCAAAGTCAAGAACGTCACCGATGATGGATTCTTTGGTTACTGTCATGATTGAAAACTCCTTTATTTTGTTTTTAAGAAATATTTCGCAAAATATTCCTTATATATTATACCATATTCGCTTAAATTGTCAATCTAAGTTTAAGAAAAAACTTGAATTTTTTTAAATTATGTGTTATTATATTGTCAGTAGTCTATTATTAATAAAATTTTTTATATACAATGGAGGAATAATAATCATGAGCTGTATTTTTTGTAAAATTGTAAAGGGCGAGATCCCCTCAAAAAAAGTATACGAAAACAACAATATAGTTGCATTTTATGACGTCAACCCCCAAGCTCCCATTCACATTCTTGTGATCCCCAAGGAGCATATTGAATCCGTTGACGCCATAAACGAGGACAACTGCGCTCTTGTTGCCGAGATCTTCAAAAAGATCCCCGAGATCGCTGAGCATGCAGGTATCCGCGGCGGCTACCGAGTTGTATCAAACGTAGGAGAAAACGCCTGTCAAAGCGTTCATCATCTTCACTTCCACATTCTCGGCGGCGAAAAGCTTTCCGACAAAATGGCATAAGCTAAAAATATATTAACGAAAGGTTGGATTTAAATTGAACGAAAACGAAAACAACATTAACACAAATCCCACTGACACTGCGATCAATACACAAGCCCCCGCTCAAAAGGTAAGCGAGGACAATCACTTCAATATAAGAAGCTTTAATTCTTACGCCGCTCCTTCAGGAGAGGGCGTAGAATCAACAAACAGTTATCCTTCGGTGGATAACACCCCCGTTGTACCTACGGGAGAGGGTACATTCTACACTCCCGCTCAAAGCACGGAAGCAACGGTTGAAGCGCCTGCTCCCGAGCCTCCCGCTGACCCTGCACTCCTTGCAAGAGAATTCAAAAAGGCTGCAAAGCGCAGATTCTCCTTTGTGGCTCTTATGATCTTCTGTATGCACCTGACCATTTCCGTTGTGGCAACGGTATTTACTCTTGTTTATACCTATATCGCCAAAGAGCCAGAGCCCTCCACAACCGTTTCAATGATATTCAGCGCTCTTACAGTTGCCCTTGTGGGATTTCCCTTTATGGCTCTGACACTTTCAAAGATCAAGACATTAAAGCTGCCCAAGTCAAATTTGAGCATAAAGCAAATGGGCACATATTTTGTCATGACCTTTACAGCCATGTACGGCGGAGCCATCATCGGTACCATATTCAGCTCCATACTTTCCGAGGTGCTTCAAAGCCCCGGAGAAAACATTGTTTCCTCGGGACTTGAGGGTGTTCCGATTTGGCTCATCATTATTTTCACCTGCATTTTCCCCGGAATATTCGAGGAGCTGATCTTCCGTAAGCTGATCATTGACAAGACAAAGGACTTCGGTCTTTTCACATCGGTGATCTTCTCGGGCTTCACCTTCGCTATCTTCCACGGCAATTTCGAGCAGTTCTTCTACGCCCTTTTGGTCGGTACTCTTTTTGCCTACATCTATGCAAAAACAGGAAGGATCATCTATACAATAATCCTTCACGCCGTGATGAACTTCTTCGGCTCTGCATTTGTTGTGCTTATTGAGGATATGCCCATTATTTTTACCATCTACAACTATTTTATCTACGCAATGCTTATCGGCGGCATCGTTCTTACGGTATTTGAGTTTATAAACCACATATCAAAGCTGAAAAATGACCGCGGCATCAAAACCGTCGGAAGCGGGGACGCAGTGCTTTCCATGGTGCTTAACCCCGGCATGATCATATTCTTGGTGGTATTTGCCATTGAATTTGCATACATGACACTTATCCTCTACGGTGGCTGATATGTCAAGGCTTACAGGCTGGCTTGTTGTCAACAGCTTTTTGAACACAAAAAAATTTGAGGAGCTTTATTCCCTCCTCATTGAAGGCGGAAGGAAAACGGATATCCGATTGGAGCTGAAAAAGACCTCGGATATCTCCATTTCCGCTCCCTGCGGCAAAACGGAGCTTCCGGATTTTATTCTTTGGTGGGACAAGGACATAAATCTTGCACGTCTTTATGAACAGCTCGGTGTCAGACTTTACAACAGCCAAAGAGCAATTGAGCTTTGCGACAACAAGGCAAAAACCGTTTTGGAGCTTTCAAAAAATCCCGACATTTGTTTGCCAAAAACAATGTTTGCTCCAAAAACCTTTTCGGGAATCGGATACACCGATCTTTCCTTCCTCGATATTGCAGAAGAGGAGCTTTCCTATCCTATGATAATCAAGGAAGCCTACGGCTCCTTCGGCGCACAGGTATATCTTGCCAACAACCGCAGGGAAGCCCAGGATATAATCAAAAACAAAATCGTTTACAGAGAGTTCATCATGCAGGAATTTATAAAGGAATCCCGCGGCAGAGATGTTCGCATCAATGTTGTCAACAAAAAAGCCGTGGCAAGTATGATGCGCCGCAACGACAATGACTTCAGATCCAACATCACTAACGGAGGCATTACAGTGCCCTATGTGCCATCTGCAGAGCAAATTGAGGCGGCAGTTTCAGCCGCAAATACTCTTGGACTTGATTTTGCGGGTGTGGATGTTCTTTTCGGTAAGGACGGAGCCCCCTATATATGCGAGGTAAATTCCAATCCCCACTTCAAAAGCACTCTTGACTGCACGGGGATCAATCTTGCAGACATAATTCTTGACAAGATCTACAAGGACCTTACAACATGAAGGGATATATTTTATACGATAAAAAGGGCTACGAAAGAAATTCCGTATTTGCCGAAAACATTTGCAGCTATGCCGCAAGCCGCGGTGTAGATATCCAAGTGCTTATACGCGAGGAGCTATGCCCCGCCATGCAGGACTCAAGGCTCGTTTTGACCTTTAAGAATGGCTCTGCCGTTGACGCAGACTTTATACTGAATCGATGCATCGATCCCATGTTTGCCGAATTTGCGGAAAGATCGGGCATTACACTTTTCAACTCTGCCGAGGTATGCAGAATATGCAACGACAAGCGCTTGACCCATATATATTTGGCAGGCTCGGGAATTCCCATGGCAGACAGCGCCTTTCTCAACAAATATGACCTTGATTATTCACCCAAAAGTTACCCCGCGGTGCTGAAAGCCCCCGACGGACACGGCGGCAGTGAAGTATTTTTTGTCCGTTCAAAAAAAGAGCTTGACAGCTTTTCCTATACCGATCGGCTGATCCAGACCCCCTGCGAAAAATTGGGCTATGACCTTCGGGTATATGTGATGGACGGTGAGATACTTGCCTCAGTGCTGAGACATTCCCCCAATGATTTCCGCAGTAATTTCTCCCTTGGCGGTACGGCGGAGCTTTATACCCTTTCCCAAGACCAAAAGGATCTGGTATATAAGGTCATCGGCGCAATGCCAAAGGGTGCGCTGTATGTGGGAATCGACTTTATTTTTGACGGGGACAAAATGCTCCTCAACGAAATTGAGGACATTGTTGGCTCAAGAATGCTTTACACCAAAACATCAATTCCCGTCCACGAGCTGTTGACGGACTGTGTTATCAACAAAATGAACAAGGAGAACTCCAATGGAAAATAAAACTGCCAATACTACGGAAAATAAAGAAAGGTTTTTGAAGATCTGTCGGGAAGAGATCAATCGCCCCGGCCTTGAAAATCTTATAGAGTGGCTGGAAAAAAGCGATTTCTTCCAAGCTCCTGCAAGCTCCAAGTTCCACGGAAATTATGTGGGCGGACTTTGTGAGCATTCCCTCAATGTTTATGATGTGGCGATCCACCTTCGCGATACATATGCTCCCGACGCCATCACCACGGAAAGCATTGCTGTGGCGGCTCTTTTCCACGATATTTGCAAGGTGCATTATTATAAAAAGGGCTTCAGAAACGTAAAAAACAATGACAGCGGTCAATGGGAAAAGAAAGAGATCTGGGAGATCGAGGAGCGTTTGCCCCTTGGACACGGTGAAAAAAGCTGTATTATCCTTCAATGGTTCATCAGACCCACAGTGGATGAGCTTCTCGCTATCCGTTGGCATATGTCGGGCTTTGACAAATCCGTCATCGGCGGTGACTATTCAGTAAGCAAGGCTCAGGACTATACACCCCTTTGCGGTCTTATCCAAGCTGCCGATATGGTCGCCTCCAACCTTGTTGAACGGGACAGTTGATTTTTACAAAACCAATATAATACAAAAAACTGATAAAAAGGGAAGCTTACGGCAACCTGCGATAAAGCAGGTCTGCCGAACGATGCTTGCCCTTACGGGCAAGTGATGTCGGCTTCGCCTAATGATGTAGCCTACGGCAATGATGTTGTGCCTTCGGCACAGTGGGCAAGCATCACATCA
>SVUF01000122.1 GCA_015063395.1 Oscillospiraceae bacterium | reverse complement strand
GCTCTTTTTCTCAATGATCTCAAGGGATACCTGCCCTCCGCAGTCCTCAACTGTATCGTGTAAAAGAGCGGCACAAACCGAGTCCGTATCAAGTCCGAGACTTACAACGATCTCCGCAACGGATACGGGATGGGATATATAGGGCTCTCCGCTGACACGGAACTGCCCCTCATGAAGCGCCGCGGCAAACAGATATGCTTCCTTTATCTTGTCAACATCATAGGTTATTCCCGATTTCTGCATGGCAACAAGCAGACTTTCCATATACTTATACATTTTCTTTCTCCGTTATTCTCAAGATAGTTCCTTCAATCTTATGTATGTTGGTGTTGCTTCTATATCGGCTTTTGCTTTTGTTCGGTTTAGCTTTACAAATGCTCCGTACCCGTCGGCATAGCTCATTTCAAGAAGCCCCGCCTCCGAAAATACGTCAAGCATTGTTCTTACCTCAAAATAATTTGCTCCTCCAAGAGCATTTCCAAGGGATCTGTATGATATATTATCCCCTTCATATCCCGCTTTCACCCGAAGAAGCGTATAAAGTCTTACAAATTTTTCTCTTTCGGGTTTATTTACGGTCATTTTTCCAATTTCCGAGCCCTGTCTGAATCTTTCGTATTCTCTGTGGGAGTTGGTCTCCAGCCATTTGCCGTAGTCCCCCTCAAAGCATATCTCCTTGATATTCAGCGACAGGCTTCGCTTTTTCATATATTCGTTTACCTCAATGGTGAAAAGCAGTGATACATTTCCTGCCTCGTCAAGTCCCAGCCTTGCTGCGTTGCGGGAAAACATCAGACCCTCAAAGCATATGCCCCCCTGTGTGCTGACGGTTATTTTGGTATGTCTGCCCATTGAAAGTGCCGTTGTGCTTACGATCTTGCATTTTTCAAGAACGAACAGCGGCTCGGGATTGTCCTTTCCAAAGGGCTCAAGGGTCTTAAGCTCCAATGCAAATGGCAGTGTGATCTCTGCGGGAGCAAGAGCCATGTCCGCTTCCTCTCCTGCTTCTCCGTCCCCCTCGGGAACATGCTCTGCATATTCGTTGATCGCTCTGCGGAATGAATCAACATTCTCAACCTTCAAGGTTACTCCTGCCGCAAGGTCGTGGCCTCCAAACCGTTCCACATACTCCGAGCAACATTCAATTGCTCTGACGATATTGAAGCCCTCCACGCTTCTGCATGAGCCCTTGGCAACATTATCCTCATATGCCAACAAAATTACGGGCTTTTTATAATGCTCCACGATCTTTGAGCAAACAATGCCAATGACCCCGTGGTGCCACCCCTCTTTTCCGAGAACGATCACTCTGTCCTTTTCAAAGCCGCAAAGCCCTTCTCCCGAAACGATCTCCTCAATTATGGAATTTTCCTCGTTCTGTCTTTTGGTATTGAGCAGGCACAGCTCCGATGCAAGTGCCTCGCACTCATAGGGATCCTCGCAGATCAACAGCTTCAGGGCGGTTTCGGCATTTCCCATTCTTCCCGCGGCGTTGATCCTCGGCGCAATTGTAAAGCCTATGCTCTTTGCAGTTACATTTTTTACAGCTCCTTTTTTTAGCGAAGACTCCAAAAGCGCTGTAATGCCCGGACGGCATTTTGATGAATTTATTTTTTCTAAACCTCTTTTTACGATCTGTCGGTTCTCCCCTGTAAGTGACATGATATCCGCCACAGTGCCAATGGCAACTATATCGGAAAATCTATCAAATATACTGACCGTCGCAAGCTGTCTTGAGCCAATAACAAGCCCTTCCACTGCTGATGCAAGCTTCATGGCAACGCCTACCCCTGCATATTCGCATATTTTATCGGAAATGGGCTGTCTTTTTGGGTCTACAAGAGCAACTGCCTTGGGAAGCTCCTCCTGGGGCTCGTGGTGATCCGTCACCACAACATCGATCCCAAGCTCCGCGGCGTATGCGATTTCCGATACTGCAGTAATGCCCGTATCAACGGTGATGATAAGCTTCACTCCGTTTTTGGAAGCCTCCTCTATTGCACCCTCGTTCATGCCATATCCCTCTGTAAGTCTTGAGGGAATATAGTATCCCACATCTGCTCCAAGCTCCTTGAGGTACAGATACAGCACTGTCACCGATGTGACACCGTCCGCATCGTAATCTCCGAAGATCAGGATCTTTTCCTTGTTTTTAACCCCATCGTACACTCTTTTTGCCGCCTTTTCCATGTCCCAAAGCTCATGGGGATCCATGATCTCTGCTCCGTTTAGGCAAAAAGACTTGTATTTATCCTCGCTGTCAATATTTCTTGACACTAAAAGCTTGGCAAGCGCCATTGATATTCCGCATTTCGATGACAGCTCAGCCGCCGCGTTTAGATCTATATTGGTTTCTTTTACTCTGAATTTTCTGTTTAACATATTTTTAATCTATATCATAGGGTTTCCCCTGTTTTTTTCTTGTTTTTGTAATACTTTTGGGTGATTTCGCGATGTTTGCACCGCACCAAGCCTCGCCCTTTGGGAGTGGCCCAGGCCAGCCTCTCTTGCCGTTCCACGTCAATTCACCTTCAGGTGGCGGCGTAGCCGACGGAGAGGGTTTTATAGTAAGGCTTGCTTTTTAACCCTCTCACCCGCTACCGCGGGAGCTCTCCCGAAGGGAGAGCCTTATTCTGCCTTGGGTAAATGCGGCGATAATCCCTTATTTTCGGGAGGAGCAAGCCCCTCCCCTACGAATCGATCGCGATGTTTGCACAAAATCCGTAGGGACCGGCGTCCTCGACTGTCCGTAAAAAACAATTACCTTTCCCAAGTTTTCGGGTCATTCGCATCAAGAGAAACCATCCTGCCCTTTACACAAGGGAGCCTTACGCACGGGAGCCTTATTCTGCCTTGGTCTATGTTTTTCAGTTCTTCGGTTTATATTCACTTATTATTTTATGGGCAACTCTTACGCCGTCCACTGCCGCAGAGGTAATTCCTCCCGCATATCCTGCGCCCTCTCCGCAGGGATACAGATTTGTATATCCCGACGCCAAGAGCATTTCCGATCTGTTTATTCTTACGGGCGACGATGTTCTTGTTTCATAACCCGAAAGCACTGCGTCGTGCGATGCAAATCCGCTGATCCTTTTATCAAACTGATACAGCCCCTTTTTCAGCATATCAGTTACAAATACAGGTAATCCCAAGGTGAGATCCGCACATTTATATGCTTTTCCGTTCATATACGACGGCATTATCCTTTTAGGCTCCGTTCCCTGTTTTCCCGAAAGGAAATCCCCAACTGTTTGCACAGGGACACTGTAATCACCGCCTCCAAGGTCATATGCCGCCCTTTCGATCCTTCTCTGATAGCTTATAGCTCCCATGGGGGTATTGCCATAATCCTCTTTTAACACGGAAACTGCAACAGCACTGTTGGAATTTTCAAGATCCCTTGCATATGCCGACATTCCGTTGACCACGACCCCCTCTTTTTCCGAGGCGGCGGCAATTACTGTTCCCCCGGGGCACATACAGAAAGTATATACTCCCCTTTTTCCTTCTCTGTGGGAAAGGGTATACTCCGCATTTGACAGTATGGAAAGATCCGCATCTCCGTACATGGCTCTGTTTATATCCTCACGCAAATGCTCAATTCTCACTCCAACGGAAAAATCCTTGGCTGTTACCTCAAATCCCTTTTTTATAAGATACTCATATGTATCCCTTGCGCTGTGGCCAACAGCAAGTATAAGCGCTCCGCAGGGTATTTCGCCCCTGTTGGTCTTTACTCCAACCACTTCGCCGTTTTTTTCAATAACCTCTAAAAACGCCGTTTGATAGTATACCTCACCGCCAAGACCTTCAATCAGCTCTTGGGCATTGTCCACCACCTTGAGAAGATTATCCGTTCCTATATGGGGCTTGGCGTTTACAAGAATTGCCTCAGGTGCCCCAAGGCTTACAAATTCCTCAAGCACATATCTGCACATGGGGTCATTTATTCTCGTCATCAGCTTTCCGTCGGAAAATGTTCCAGCACCTCCTGCTCCAAACTGTATGTTGGACTCCGTGTCGAGAATTTTTTCTTCCATGAATTTATTGACGTCAAGCTGTCTTTCCTTGACACATTTGCCTCTTTCAATGACAATCGGCGCATATCCCGCCTTTGCAAGTACAATTGCCGCAAACATTCCGCAGGGACCCATTCCGACGATTACAGGTCTTCCGTTCATTTCCCTGCTTCCGTGATCACTTGGAATGGACACCGCCTCCTCAAGTATGGCGGCATCCATTTTTTCAAGCTTATCCTTTGTCGGCAGCCTTTCGGTTTTTACCGCAACGGAATATATAAATCTTATATCATTTTTCTTTCTTGCGTCTACCGAGCGTCTGTTGATCTCCGATGAAATCACCGAGCCTTTTCCAAGCTGTTTTCTTATTCTGCCCTCAGCGATCTCTATGGCTTCCTTTTCTGACGCCTTATACGGCAGACTTATATTTCTTACTATAACTGTATACATCTTTATTTTCGGATCACCGTTACGTCCACGGTATAGCTTGAAAGCTCATATGCCAAGCCCTCAAGCTCTCCCTTG
>SVUF01000121.1 GCA_015063395.1 Oscillospiraceae bacterium | reverse complement strand
ACTTCTCAATGGGGTATATGCTCATGGTGCTGATATGGATGATGGAAACAGAAAGGCTATGGGACATGTCGGTGCCCATGTGATCCCCAGTGTGCTTGCTCTTGCAGAAGCACTGGGAAATGTCAGTGAGGAACAGGTACATACATCGATTGCTGTTGGATATGAGATATATTGCAGATGCGCAGCGGCGGTACAGCCGGGACTTGTAAAAAGAGGGTTTCATTCCACGGGCACTGCAGGAGCTCTTGCGTGCAGCGGAGCATGCTCGAAGCTCATGGGTTTTGATTCGGAAGGGATATATAATTCAATTGCCCTTGCAACAACACAGGCATCGGGACTGTTGATCGTTGCTGAATCGGGACAGTCCTGTAAACCCATCAATCCCGGAAAAGCTGCACAAAGCGGAATTTTATCAGCAAAAATAATCTCAAAGGGTGTAAAAAGTTTTAATAATCCTCTCCAAAGCAAAAAAGGCTGGTTCCATTCAATGAGTGATTCGGTGGATTATTCAATGCTGGATTTTGAAAAGAATAAATTTGCAGTTGACGAGTGCTACTTCAAGCCATACCCGTCATGCAGACACACCCATTGTACAATAGAATGTGCCGAGAAGCTTTTGAAGGAGTATAAGTTTAATCTTGATGAAATTGAAAAAGTGAATGTATATATATATCAAAATGCAATTGATATAGCAGGGCAGATCTCCATTCCCAAAAATGATGATGACTCCAAGTTTTCAATTCACTATTCATTGGCGGTGGCTCTTAGAAAGGGAAGGTATACTCTTGATGATCTTTCTGTCGAGAATATTCCCGAAGAAATCATAAGAACAATTGAAAAAATAGAGCTTATACCCGATGCATCAATGGAAAACAGAGACAAGGGAATCAGAGGTGCACGGTTAGAGATCGTTTTGAAGGAAGGAAGAAGACTTGAAAAAACAGTGCTGATTCCCAAGGGGGATCCCGAAAATCCTTTTACTCTTGAAGATGTAAAAAATAAGCTTTATACTTGTTCTTGCGGATTACTTGATAGGGAAAAAGCGGATATACTTGTGGAGTCCGTAATGAAAAGCGGAAGGGATATCCCCTTTTCTCCCAAGAGTTTCTTTGGAGTAGAAATTTGATAATTAAAAAATAAAAAAGTGACTGTAAAACTAAAAGGTTTTTTTACAGTCACTTTTTACTTTATAAAAGTTTCAAAGAATAAGGGTAAATAGCGGCAGTGTTAAGAAGCAGAGCAGTGTTGAAACCATAATACAGTTTGCTGATATTTCTGCGTTTTCGCCATACATTTCAGAAAGACTTTGAATAATGGCGGCGCATGGTGTTCCCGCAAGAATTACAATACAAGCCTTGAATGAGAAGTCAAGAGGAATAAAATAAAGTACACCAAAGCAGAAAAGCGGGAAAGCAAGAAGCTTAAGGGCTGCAATTATAAAAACAATGGGCTTATTTATAATGTTTTTCAAGGAAACAGAAGCAAGTCTGATGCCGAGAATAAACATGCAAAGAGGCGTGGTCATTGAAGCAATTGTGCCGATGGCTTTTATAAGCAAAGCCGGAATGAATCTGCCAAGACCGAGAAAATATATCGGAAATGCAAACATCAAACCAAAGGTAGTTGGATTAAAAAGAGCGGATTTTATTGAGATGAATTTTTTGTCCGCTGTTATACAGAAGGACCCCATGGTAAATGCAAGAAGGTTCATGGCAACCATATACATGGCAACATATGAAAATATCTCGGGGTTATCCGGCAAAAGTCCCTGCATGAGAGGAAGACCGAAAAAACCTACGTTCCCCATTACAGAACCGATAGAAAGGATCCTGTATTTTGCGTCCTTGTTTTTTCTTGCCAACAATAGATACAGTGTAAGCATGAAGAAGCCTTGAAGGAGCAACGCGGTAACAAAGAACAAAAGCATTTTGAGGGCTTGCTCCTTTGAATAATCAATAGAAAGAAACATATGGATCTCAAGACAAGGAGTTCCAATATATATGAGAACAGCCGACAGTGTTGAAAGATGGGAAGGCATAGCCTTTTTCATTTTACAGATCGTAAATCCCGGAATGATATAAAATAAAGTTGTAAGTACATTTGCGAGAGCGATTCCGAATCCCATAATAATCTCCTTTTTTGTCTTTCGGTATTATTATACTCTTATTTTGTGTATTCTATAGAAAAAGAATGGTAGTTATTATGCACAAAAATTAAACGGTGATTTATGCATAATAGTGAACGAATAAAAAATGCACCCAAAACATTTGGAGTGCAAAAATATTAAAAAAACAAAAAACAGTAAAAAAAATCAATAATTATTACGAATCCTGCATATGTCTGATTTTTGTACTTCTCATGTTTTTAAGGTATTTACCGGGTGTAACCCCAACGATCTCCTTGAATTGTCTGATAAAATGATATTGGTTGTTATAGCCGGAAAGCTCAGCAATTTGAGAAATGGAGTATTTGTCATCTGCCATCAGAGTCTTTGCGTGTTCAATTTTTACAAGCAAATAATCTTTTTTGGGAGAAACACCAAAAATTTGCTTGTAAAGATTGTGGAATCTTGAGGGGGAAAGATTGACCATTGCTGCCATTTGGTCAACAGTAAGATTTTTTTCAAAGCTTAAGTGAATTTTGTTGCGCAGCTCTGTAAAACGGGCTACGGTTTCGCTGTCAGCATAGTGGCTTTGCATATCAAGATTTGAGTTTCTCGCAAGAAGGGTAAACAACTCATGGATCTTTAGCCGGCAAATGTCTTCATAATAATCAAATCTTGAAATGTTTTCCTTCTCAATTGTTTGTATAATGGAGGTAATGGTGTCATTGTTAATTGGATAATAAATTTTGTTAAATTCAAGGCCGTATTTTGCCATAATGGGAGAAAGTGAGTAATCAAAGTGAATGAAATCATGAAGAAGTTTGAAATTCGGAGATAAAAAATGTTGTTCTGAATATTTGTCGTAGATTATACAAGCACCTTTTTTTGTCTCGATTCTTTTTCCGTCGATGACAACTACAACAGGGGTAAGATAATGAATAAAAATATATTCGTCACCAGTAGTCCTTCTGTGAAGCTCAAATCCCATTCTTTCGGGCCACATTGTTTTAACCTTGATTATTTTCATCTATATTCCCTCCGTTTTGATTACAAATGTATGATATCATAAAAAGTAGAAAATGTCAATAATTTAATAAGGGGTGATATTGAAATATTTTTATAAATGTGTTAGTATTTTATATAGTAAAGAAGTTAAACTGCCATTTGTTTATTGTGCAATAAATACAAAGGCGTTTTTTGTGCATAATCACGGAGAAAAGGAGCGATTATGAAATATTATAAAATTTCGTGTTTAATTATGGCTGTTTTGTCCGCAATAATATTCTTTACAAGTTTGTTTTATGCTTTAAGCGGAGAAAATTTATTCAAAACACCTCTTACAGCGGTTTTACTTGTTGTTTTTGGTGTGTTGACCCTTGTTTGTGTATGCATTAGTACTGTCGGCGGAGGCGTGATCTACAAGATAGGTTTTTATGTTCTTCATGGAGGACTTGTTCTCTTGATTATAGGCTTCTTGATTTACGGAGCTCTCGGTGATAAGTATAATGTAAGTGTATACGCTGACGGAAAATATTATAATTCTATTATGGACACAACAAAGGGTGAGGACAAGCTCGTTGAGCTTGGATTCTATTTCAGACTTGACGGAGTACAGACAGAATATCATCTTGGTGATGACGGCAAGCCTACATCAGCCCCAAAAATGTATACCGCAACATTGACGGTTTTGAATTCGGGCGGAGAAGACCCCACAACCATGGAGGTTGAAGTCAATAAGCCTGTTTACGTAAATGGATATAAGATATACCTCATGAGCATGGACAACAGTCAGCAGGGAGCAACATTCCTTTTCAAACGTGACCCCGCGGAGTTTACAATTACAACGGGAATCGTTTGTGTCATTGTCGGAAGCTTTTTGATGTGTTATTTGGCGGATGTCCGCAGAAAAAGAAGCACAGGGGGTGATGGGCAGTGAATAATCCCGCAATCATTTTTGCAATGATCCTTCTGTGTGCCGCGACCTACTATGGAACCTTTGCGATTTCCTTCTTTAAGTCAAAAAAAGCGGTAATCATAACATGGCTCGTCGGTTGCTTTTTGAATTTGCTTTTGATCCTCAACAATTATGCCATTAACGGATATGTCCCCTTTGTCTCCATGTTCCAGGTGCTTATCTTCATTTCAGTTTGCTTTTTCCCAATTTATTGCTACATAACATATGTTGGAAAATGCAAGGGGTATGAAAGATATTTCATATTTGCTTCAGCAATTCTGATGACAGGTCCGATCTTTATGGATAAAAACGCGGCATGGTCATTTCCACCCGCTTTGAATTCCCCTTGGTTTGTGCCTCATATCATGGTTTACATGATAGCGTATTCCTTGGCTGTTGTTGCATTCCTGATGACACTCTCGTCACTTATCAAAGGAAAAAAAGAAGATGCCGATTCTGCATATGTATGCATCAGATGTCTGTTTCCGTTTATGACATGCGGAATGTTCTTTGGAGATCGGAAGAGCACA
>SVUF01000007.1 GCA_015063395.1 Oscillospiraceae bacterium | reverse complement strand
GCTGTGACCGTTGAACCATATTACGTTTTTGTATTTTGTCAAAAGTCCGCGAAGTATTTTTTCATCGGGTGTATAGGTGTTGTAATGCCCATTATAGCTGTAGCCGCCGGTACTTTTAAGATCGCCTTCACCATCAACGTTTTCACCGTCATCATCGGAAAGATAGGTGTGGAATAGAAGAAATACGGTTTTGTCATGGTATTTTTCAAATTGATCCTCAAGCCAGATAAGCTGTTCAGGGTCAAGGAGCATGGGTTGCTTTGAGGTATGACCGTCCCAATACCGTTGGGAAAGAAAAACAAAGACTTCATTTTCTTCGTTGGGAATCATATATGAAAAATCAATTCCGTTTTGGGCAATATCAAGTACACCGGGGTCCTTGCGTGAATATATATCCTTATTCATGTACGTACGCCAAATTCCGTTTTCACTGTACATAACGTCAAGCTTGGCGTAAAGCTCGTGGTTACCTCCGCAGGCAATCACCTTAACTCCGCTTTTTTCAATGGCAGAGCTAAAGTCCCGATACGATTTTTCTTCAGAATATATACCGTAATCACCTGCAGCACAAACGTGACAAGCACCAACGTTTTTATAAAAATCAAGCGCTCTGTCAATAGCGTCAACGGCATAGTCAATTGTCTTGTCATGATTGAAAAAATAATTGTAATGTATATCAGCAATAACACCGAAGCAATATTTAGGAGAGCTTAAAGGCAAAAGCTTATATTCGGGCAGGGCAACAGATGTCAGCACAGTCCCGTCCCCATTTGTGAGAACAAGTCTTTTTGCTCCTTGAGGTATGGCTGTAAAATCAAGAACCTTATATGTAAATTTCATGCTGTTATCCCCTTCAAATGTGCAAAGAGGGGAATATTTCAGTAATTTATCCTTTGACTTTACGGTAAGGGGAAGACAGCGGTCATCAGCCCAACAAATGTGATATGCAGAGTAGGCTGTATACTTAACATATATCATACCCGCGGCAGAGCCGCAAAGAGAATTTGCAAGGGTATAGGAAAGCGAAGCTCCCTTTGATTCAAAGTCAATGGACGGTGACTTAAGTGTGATCTTCATTTGTATGCTTGAAAATCCTTTCTTTATAAAAAAATTCACAATAAAATTATATATTTTTAACATATTCTTGTCAATGGATTTTGAAAAAATTATCCAAAATATTTAAAGATAATAATAATCAAATGTGAATACTTTTACACACAAAAGGAATATTATGGAAATGACTGTAGGTAATAGTAATAAATTGGCAGAGATCGGAGCTTTAGTATGTTAAATTATTTACACAGCGTTCAAAAATACCATTTATTGACAAAATATAGGTAATATGTTACAATATTAGTGAAATTAAAGGAGGTGTCTTTTATGAAAAAGCACACAAAAGCATTGGTAATAATGTTAATAATCGGCATTTGCATTACACTTGCAAGCTGCAGTGCAAGCAGTCCTTCCCATCAGGATCCTTCGTTCTCTGTAGGTGAAGGAGCCGAAAGCTCATATGTCAGCAACGAGCTAAACAGAAAGATCGTATACAATGTTTCCATGACTATTGAGACTGATGATGTTTCAGCTGTGAAGAAAGCAATATCCTCCAAAAACAGTGAATTCGGCGGATATGTTGAGGAAACATCGGAAAGCTATGATGAAGGTATCTGCACATACGTTGATATAACTTACCGTGTTCCCACAGAGCATCTTGACGAATTTCTTTCGTCCATTGAGACAAACGGCAAGATAATCCGCAAGAATGTTGATACAACTGACATTACAACCAAATATGTCAGCGCCCAAAGCAAGAAAAATGCTCTGATGGAAAGAAAAGCGCTTCTCGAGGAAATACTTGAAGACGAGATCACCCCATCGGAAAAGCTGAACATAATCAACGAGATCGCCGAAGTCAGTGCAGAGATTCAGTCAATTGAGCTTATGATCAACGGATATGATTCCGACGTGAATTACTCCACAGTATCAGTAGCTGTCAGAATGGGAGAAACCTTGCTGGAAAGAATTACACCCTTTTTGATATTTATTGGAAGTGTAGTGCTTTATGTCGGAATTCCCCTGACCATAGTGCTTGTTGTTACAAAATCCAAGAAAAAGCAAAAGAACGGCTGATTTTTTTGAATTGATCTATTGACCTCTTCTCAAAAAAACGGTATAATGTCAAAAACTACAATGTATTTGTGAGGTTAAAATGTACAGAGCAAAAATGATGATCGTAATGAGAAGGGATTTGAAAATGCGTAAGGGCAAGATCGCCGCGCAGGCAGGTCATGCAGCGGTTGAAGCAATACTGATGGCGCTTAAAAGGGAAGAGCGTCTTGAGGATCTTATAATGACGGAATACGGAATGACCCTTTGCAAAACCGATAAAGATGAAACTCCCCTTTCGGAATGGTTTGAATACGGATGCGCTAAAATATGCGTTTACGTGGATTCTGAGGAGGAATTGATGGCAGTTGCCAAAAAGGCTGAGGAAAAAGGCGTATTATGCGCTGTGATCACCGATGCGGGAATGACGGAGTTCCACGGAAACCCTACAAAGACCTGCTTGGCTCTTGAGCCTGTTTCCACCGAGGTTGCCGACAGTATAACGGGAGATCTTCCGCTTTATTAATAAACCGATTAAAGCTCTCTGCATAAAATATAATACTGCTATATTAAGCGGTAAGATTTTTTGTGCGGGGAGCTTATGTTTTCAATATTAACGGTAATTATATATTTATTATTCATCAGTATGGGTCTGCCCGACTCTTTGCTGGGAGCGGCATGGCCGTCAATTGAAGAAAATATGGGAATGGCATTTTCTCTTGGCGGAGTTTTGTCAATGACAATTTCTCTTTCCACCATTTTCTCAAGCCTGTTTTCCCATAAGCTTATAAAAGATCTTGGAAGCGGAAGGGTATGTGCTATAAGTGTTGCGCTGACTGCAATTGCACTTACAGGATTTTCAACGGTAAAAAGCTTTTGGCTTCTCCTGCTTTTTGCCATTCCTTACGGACTTGGAGCAGGTGCCATTGATGTTGCTGTCAATGATTATGTTGCCCTCAATTATTCATCAAGGCATATGAAAATGCTTCATTGTTTTTGGGGTGTCGGCGCGGCGCTTGGTGCATATATAATGGGTAACGCGATCAAGGAAACACAGGATTATCATGCCGGGTACAGCATAGTGGCGGTAATTCAGGTCATATTAACGGTAATTCTGTTTTCAAGCCTTTCCATTTGGCGCGATGGCGAAAAAAACATTGATGATGAAAAAAGCACAGTGGGAAAAGGAATAAAGGATACACTTTTTATAAAAGGCGTAAAGCCATCGTTGATAGCTTTTTTTGGATATAGTGCCTTTGAGTCAACAGCGGGAATGTGGGCATGCTCATATTTTGCGAAGGAAAGAGGCTTTGATATTTATGAAGCGGCAATATGGGCGTCAGCATTTTATGTAGGAATAACCGTCGGAAGATTCATTGGCGGATTATTGCCGAAAAAAGCGGTGGATAAACATATGATCAGAGCGGGCGGCATTGTGATGATCATCGGAATTACAATGATGCTCATACCCCTTGGAAAGCAATATTCAATTTTAGGGCTGTTTATGGCAGGGCTTGGTGCTTCTCCCATATATCCGTCAATGATCCACAGATCTCCCGTGTGCTTTGGCAGGGAAAATTCAACGCGCATAGTCGGCATGCAAATGGCAAGTGCGTATGCGGGAAGCTCCGTTGTGCCCCTGTTGTTTGGAATTTGCGCAGATGTTTTCGCGGCATGGCTGTATCCGTATTTTCTTTTACTGTTTGCAACGGTTGTTGTGATCATGACAGAAAGAATAAATTCGATCTTCAAATAAAGGTGCTTATAGCCTTTTTGAAGATCTTTTTTTATATAATAATACTAAATAATGATAGAAAACAGTAGTTTATGAACGGCAACCTCTTTTTCTATCGGCGCGCCTTAATTTGACAAAACGTAAAAAATATGTATAATTTTAATATAACGGAAAAAGTATTACACATTTTCAGATTTTTTTGTACTTATAATAGTGAAGGGCCTTTTAACGCATGGGAAAGGAGGCATAGTATGGATCTTCAAAATAAAGCAAATAAACAATCACCTCTCAGTGATGGAGATATAATCGATCTGTATTGGCAACGTGACGAAAAAGCGATCAAGGAAACAGATCTGAAATACAAAAAATATCTTATGGCAATTGCTTATAATATCGTCAAGGACAAGGAAATATGCCACGAGTGTCTTGACGTTACATATCTTGGCGCTTGGAATTCGATCCCGCCTGAAAGACCAAATGTACTGAAGGCATTTTTGACGGTGATAATGCGCAGAGCTGCAATAAAAAAATACAATTCAAATGTAAGAAAAAGAAGAATTCCATCTGAGATGACGGTTTCGCTTGAAGAGTTGGAGATTTTTTTAAACGACGGTAATGCAACGGAAGAAGAATTTAATGCAAGAGAGCTTGGACGGATAATCAGCTGCTTTACAAGATCTCTTTCAGTTCGCCGACAGTATATTTTCATGAGCAGATATTATGCGTATGACTCTGTAAAAACAATTGCGGCAGATTTAGGGGTCAGTATGTCTACGGTAAACAAGGAGCTTGCGGCAATTAGGGACGAGCTGCGTCGTAAGCTTGAAAGTGAGGGTTATAATGTATGAAAAAAGAACAGTGGAATGAGGGTTTAAATCATCTTGATGCTGATATTGTGGAAGGTTATATAGCACAAAGGGAGAGATTAAGAAGAAAAAAGAAATATGGAAGCAAATGGATGCCAATTGCTACTGCCGTGATGGTGTTGGTTCTTGTAAGTGTAGTGCTGATCGTGCCTATGTTGGATAAAATCACCGTTGGATCATTGCCTACAACAGTTCCGACTACAACTGCGGGATATAACAACGACGTATCGCCGAGGATGGTAATTTTCAATAATCCCGATGAAATGGAAAAATATTTCAGTTTAAGCGAGGATGCGATTTTTCCAAGGGTAAAGAGCGGTGTTGAGGTAGAAGTCTTTGAGGCGACCTATTATGTTGAAACAGACAGGCTATACGTCAGCTATAAAATTGACTCAGTAGAGTATGGTTTTTCCTGTACGTTCAGTAGTATCATGTTGTTTAATAATCGTTGGGAAAACGAAGAAGCTGTAGTATCGGATTTAATTGATAACAAAATAGTGGATCTATATCAAAAGGATGGGGGTCTTGATGGATATATTACCTGCGAAAATGACGACAGCAACGATTCAACGGGAATATATATAAGTGTAAGAGCAACGAACAATGATAAAATAAATTTTAACGTATTTCAGTTGTCTGCAAATGAAACTGCTCCAATGGGAACACCCGATGTAAATTTTAAGCCGGACAATTTGTCCCTGTATTTTGATAATAATAAATTCACCCATTTTTTGTCACTGAAAAACTTCATATCCCTTGTAGGACGCTATAGATATGAAGGAACAAGGATCGAAGATATGGTGGAAAGGGTGTCCAATAATGATGACGGCTTAAGTGTGTATTCTCATGAGGATTTGTTTGGATATTCATGGGAGCCATCAGAAAAGCATTTTTATACAAGCGTTTACCTTGAGGGATTAAATATGCCTGCGGATATGACATTTGAGGACAATATAACAACGGTTTTGCAAAAGCTGAAAATTGAGATGGATCCTTATAATGATTTCGTTTCAGACAATTACGAGACGGGAAAGATGACTCTTTACAGTGATGGTTTCTCAAGTCTGCAATTGATCGACTGTAAGCTGACAAATAATGAAAAACTGAAGAATTATGGTTATATACTCAGATATACAGAGGAATACCGCGTTGGAGTTTCAAAAAATGAAATGGCAATTATACAGCGGAGTATGGTTTTCTCATTTTCAGATGAAGAAAATCTTCTTTGTAACTATGAAATAGACATCAAAGAAAACACATTTAAAATAGAATAATTCGCTATATATAAAAACAAACCCGAACGTTTCACCAATCGGTAAAATGCTTGGGTTTGATTTTTTTTGGTGCGCCTGACAGGACTTGAACCTGCACTCCTCTCGAAATTGGAACCTAAATCCAACGTGTCTGCCAATTCCACCACAGGCGCAAAGCTTTAGACATTGAATGTCATTTGTTACCCTGCTATGATACATTATTTTTGATGTTTTGTCAATTGTTTTTTGAAAAAATATAAAAATGAATTACCAAATGAAACAAAATGTAACTTTTATTAGAATTCATTTTTGATGAAAAATGGATAAAAAAAGCTGATTTTACGGCTGAAGGACAATATAATCGGCAATAATTGGTTTGTTTCTCCATTTGTGTTCATAAAAGTGTAATATATTTGGTTAAAAAGTGTATTGACAATTATTTGGAAATATGCTAAAATGAAATTGTTGAGGTGTCAACATTTATATTTTTTAACAATTTATATTAACGCCTAAAAAATTAAAGACTACAGACTTTTTAATTTCAGGTCAATGCAAAATTAGTATTTTATCAATTTTTAAAAATAAGAAAGGGAGGATGCCTCCGTGCAGGAGAGCATCAAGTGAGAAAATATGAGAAATTTTGTGATTGTAACCGACTCATGCATCGATATGACTCAAGAAATGGTTGATTCGCTTGGAATCAAGGTTGCACAGCTTGACATCGTCATCGAGGGTGAGGGGGGCTCCGTTGCCAACAACGAGGTGGATTTTAAGGAAGTGTACAGAAAGCTTCGCGACAAAAAGACGATTTCCACATCTGCTGTAAGCATTGGAAGATTTACAGATATTTTTGATAATATTCTCAGCGAAGGAGAAAATGACATTCTTTATCTCGGATTCTCCTCGGGACTCAGCAGTACATATTCATCGGGAAAGATCGCGCTTTCGGATCTTCAGGAAAAATACCCCGACAGAAAGCTTTATGCAGTGGACACTCTTTGTGCTTCAATGGGACAGGGTCTCCTTGTTTACCTTGCATGCAAGGTAAAGGAAAGCGGAGCAACAATTGAGGAAGTACGTGATTACGTAGAAAACAACAAGCTCAATCTTTGCCATTGGTTTACAGTTGACGATCTTTTCTTCCTGAAGCGCGGCGGACGAGTAAGCGCTGCAACAGCGGTTCTTGGAACGATGCTTTCGATCAAGCCCGTTCTTCATGTTGACAATGCAGGAAAGCTTATTAACGTATCAAAGGCAAAGGGAAGAAAGGCTTCCATCAATGCTATGTTTGACAAGATGAAGGCAACAATGATCCCCGAAAAGAACTCTGTTGTATTCATCAGCCATGGCGATTGCATTGAGGATGCAGAGTATCTTGCAAATAAGATCAGAACAGAGATTGGTATTGATCATGTGGAAATTTCTTACGTAGGACCTGTAATCGGATCACATAGCGGCCCCGGAACACTTGCATTATTCTATCTTGGAACAGAGAGGTAATAACATGGAAATTAATGGACAGACACTGAGAAATATGCTTATATCAGCCACAAACTCTCTTGATAACAATAAGGTTGATGTAAACAATATGAACGTTTTCCCCGTACCTGACGGAGATACAGGTATAAATATGACTCTTACAATGAGCACGGTTCGGGCACTTAGCAATTTTGACGGAACAGTTTCGGATTGTGCAGAAAAGGTTGCGGACATGGTGCTTCGTTCTGCAAGAGGTAACTCAGGAGCAATTCTTTCTCTTTTCTTCAGAGGAATGGCAAAGGAGCTCAAGGGTCTTGAGACTGCAACACCTGCAGATGTTGCAAGAGCAATGAAGCGCGGAACCGCAGAGGCTTACAAGGCAGTAATGCAGCCTACAGAGGGTACTATTCTCACAGTAATGAGAGTATGCTCAGAAAAGGCTGAGGAGGCTGCAAAGGATAAGTACAAGGACGATATCGTAGGTCTTTTCACGTACATCAAGGAAACAGGAGAGGAAACTCTTGCAAGAACTCCGGAGCTTCTTCCCGTGCTTCGCGAGGCACAGGTTGTTGACGCGGGCGGATTTGGATTTATGCTTTTGATTACAGGTATGCTTGCGGCTCTTAAGCAGCAGCCTATTGAAGCTAATGAAGAAACCGTAACAGAGACACAGGGTGCAACATTCTCTGATTTTGATGCAAGTGCAATTACGTTTACCTACTGTACTGAATGTATCGTTGCAAAGAAGAAGAAGTATCGCGGAGAAGGCACTGCGGCAGAATTCAACGATTTTGCATGCTCCATGGGAGACAGTGTTGTTTTCGTTGATGCAGAGGATATAATCAAGGTTCATGTTCACACAAACCACCCGGGACAGATCATTGAAAAAGCCCTTGAATACGGTGAAATTGAAAGCATGAAGGTTGAGAATATGAAGCTTCAGCATTCCACCATGGCAAGCATGGAAAAGGGAGGTGCGGCTCCTGCAAAGCCTGTTTTGACACCTGCGGAAGAAACAGTTGTTGAAGTTGCTCCTGCTGAAAAGGAATTTGGAATCGTAAGCATTTGTATGGGAGAGGGCATCAGAGATACATTCATCGATCTTGGTGTTGATAAGATCGTGTTTGGCGGACAGACAATGAACCCCAGCACACAGGATATTATCAATGCTGTAAAGAGAACACCTGCAAAGCATGTGTTTGTTCTTCCCAACAATAAGAATATTTATCTTGTTGCTGTACAGGCGGCAAAGCTTGTTGAAGAAAAGAATGTTGTCGTTCTTCCCACCAAGAGCGTTCCCCAGGGTATAGCGGCAATGATCGCATACAATCCCGACGGAGATCTTGAGACAAATACCAATGAAATGAATGAGGCAATCGGCAATGTGCGTACAGCACAGGTTACCTATGCTGTAAGAGATACATCCATTGAGGGCGTACAGATCAAGGACGGTCAGCTTATTGCCATTGTTGACGGAAAGATCATTTGCTCCGCAGACGATGCCAACGATTGTATAAAGGCAATTGGCGAGGCATTTGCAGAGGCATCGTATTTGACTGTGTTCTACGGTGAAAATATCAAAGACAGCGACGCAGAGGTTGCTGTAGAGCTTTTGCGCGGTAAAATAAACGATGATGCGGAAATTGACCTTGTATGCGGAGGTCAGCCCGTATATGATTACATCATTGCGGCTGAATAATATTCATGGTCATAATGACAGCTCCTTATATTCATAATAATTTGAAAGGGAGTGATAAGTATGGTAACAGAGTTAAACGAGAGATTTGAAAGCTTTGTGACTACGGTGACAAGAGCTTACAAATGTATCCAAAAGATAAAAAACATCGAGACAGAGCATCTTGGCTTAAAGGGTAACCATGTAATGTGCATGTATTTTTTAGGCAAGAACGACTGCGGTCTGACTGCGGCAGAGCTGTGTAAGCTTTGTAACGAAGATAAGGCGGCGGTATCAAGAACAATACTTGATCTTACTCAAAAGGGGCTTGTAGTGCCGATACAGGCAACAAAGAGAAAGTACAGAACCATGATAAAGCTTTCTGATGACGGACTTGCGCTCAACAGAAAGATCATGGGGGCAATAGAACAGGCTGTGAAAAGGGGCTCTGCTGATTTCACGGATGATGAAAGACAGATATTTTATAAGGTGTTCTTCTCAATAGTAAATAATCTTGAGGATCTCACAAAGAACGAATATTCAACAGATTAAGGGCTGTATCGCTCGTCTTGGAGTAATCCGAGATGAGCGATTTGTCGTTAAAGCAATGAAAATACAGTTTGTTAAAAAGAAGGGCGGTAATGAATGTGAAAAATAAGCTTGTAATTGTAATAAACGGTAAGGGGGGCGTTGGAAAGGATGCCATGTGTGTGGCTCTTGAGAGTGCATATGCTGTAAAAAACGTGTCCGCGATCACACCGATAAAAAACATAGCGTCACAATACGGTTGGAATGGAGAGAAGGACCCCAAATCAAGAAGATTTTTGGCAGAGCTTAAAAGAGTGTTCGTGGAGTACAACGATCTTCCCACAAAATACCTGCTTGAGCAGTATGAGGAATTTCTTCAAGATGACCATGATATAATGGTCGTACATATAAGGGAAAAAGCGGAGATCAGTAAATTTATAAAGGGCTTGAGGACTCCTGTTGTGTCCATTCTTGTAAAAAGAAGCGCCGTTGATAATGCCGCAAAATACGGTAATTCGGCAGACGATGAGGTGGAAAATTATAATTACGATCATGTTTTTTATAACGATCACTCCTTGGAGGAAAGCTCAGCACGATTTGTTGAATTTATAAAGGATATTGAAAAAGAAATATTCGGAAAAATAAAGTGAACTTAATATAATATTTATTTAAAATTCACTTAAATCATTGACAATTAAAGAAAATGATGTTATAATAAGATGATAAGAAAATTATAAGCAGGAGTTTTTTGTATGGCAAGAAGCATGACGTCCTTTGGACGCTTTTCCGATGTTATAAACGGAAGAGAGATTACTGTTGAACTTAAATCGGTGAACAGTAAATTTCTTGATTATAATATAAAGCTGCCGAGAAATTACGGAATGTTTGAGGATAAGATCAAAACATATCTTCAAAAGGGTGGAATTTCAAGAGGAAAGCTTGATGTGTATCTTTCTATCAATGAAATAGAAGCATCAAGAGAAAAGATTTGCGTTGACAAGGCTTATGCCCAGACATATATATCGGCGTTACGGGAGCTTCAGGAGCTATTTGGACTTAAGGATGATATTTCCGTAATGACCGTTGCAAGAAATACATCGGTGTTTACATCAATTACAGAGGAAGAAGATCTGGAAGCACTTTGGAATGATGTGAAGACTGTAATTGACAAGGCTCTTGAGATATTTGTTATGGGCAGAGAGGCTGAAGGAAAAAGACTCAAGGAGGATCTGCTTGAAAAGAAAAATCAGGTCCTTGTTCTTAAGGAAGAGCTTGCAAAAAGAGCCGAGACTTATACAAAGAATTACAGAGAAAAGCTTGAAGCCCGTCTTGACGAGGTCTTGAAGGAAAAGAATATTGTTGTTGATGAAGCAAGAATATTGACAGAATGTGCGATCTTTGCGGACAAAACCGCAATTGATGAGGAGCTTGTAAGGCTTGATAGTCATCTTGTGGCGTTTGAGGAAATATTCAAATCCGAGGAGCCTGTGGGACGCAGACTTGATTTTCTTCTTCAGGAGATCAACAGAGAGGTCAATACATCCGGCTCCAAATGCTCAGATGCAAAGAGCGCGGCAATTGTTGTTGAGCTGAAATGTCTGCTTGAAAAGATCAGAGAACAGGTTCAGAATCTGGAATAAGGTGGAAGCATGAGGTTTGTAAACGTAGGATACGGAAACCTTGTTTCCTGTGAAAGAATTGTAAGTGTTGCTCAGCCCGACAGCGCTCCTATAAAGAGAATGGTGCTTGAAGCAAAGGAATCGGGCAGGGCAATAGATCTGTGTTGCGGAAAAAAGTGTAAATCAGTACTTGTTTGCGATACTGACCATATAATTATATGCTCCATAACTCCGGAAACACTGTTTCAGAGAATGGAAAAGAACGACAACGAGATTGAAGACGAAGACTGAAGATCGGAGGCTTTGAATATGGATAATAAAAAAGGCAAATTGTTTGTGATTTCAGGTCCCTCGGGAAGCGGAAAGGGTGAGCTTTGCAAAAAGGTTTTGGAAACAAAGCTTGCAGAGGTCTCAATTTCGGCAACAACAAGAGCTCCGAGAAACAATGAGGTGGACGGAGTAAATTATTTCTACATTACCAAGGAAGAGTTTGAAAAAAGAATTGGAAACGGCGAGTTTCTTGAGTATGCGCAGTACAACGGGAATTTTTACGGCACACCAAAGGATTATGTTGTGAAATGTCTTGAAAAGGGAATTAATATAATTCTTGAAATAGATGTTCAAGGCGGTCTCAGAGTTAAGAATATGATTCCTGAGGCAGTGCTTATAATGGTCTCTGCTCCGGATTATAATACACTTGTTGCAAGGCTGGCGGGAAGAGGGGATACATCGGAAGATGACATGGCTGAAAGGCTTGAAAGGTCCCATTGGGAATATTCACAGCTTCCCCTTTATAATTATCTTGTGATCAATGAAACAGGAAAGCTTGAAAAGGCAGTAGCTACGGTTTGTGAGATCATTTCGGGTGAGGCGCACGAAGAGTGCAAAACACAAAATCACCGTGATTTTGCGGAAAGCTTTTATAAAGCGTAAATAAAATCAGCAATAGATGAACAATTAAATAAATTAAATTAGATGGATTTTGGTAGAGGAGAGTAAATATGATTTATCCAACAATTGACAAAATAGGCAAGGGCGAATTTGACCGTTATTCAGTAACAGTTGCAGTGGCAAAGGCGGCATGTCTTGTAAAGGATGAGTATTCCAAGCAGAAAGAGGATGCTGAAAAGATCATTGGAAACAAGGGATCTGACAAGAGCATATATGCACTCATTTCCGAGGATCTCAGAGATGATAAGCCCATAGCAACAGCAATTGAGCGCATCCAGAACGGAACTTACGAGATCCTTGAACCTGAAAAAAAAGAGGACTGAGTATCATATTTCCATAAAGTGAGAATCTGTAGTCATATGGTTTGTATGATACGGATTCTTATTTTACTTTAAAAAGAAAAATCAAAAGAAAGCGAGGGATCATAGAGGTGGAACAATTTAATACCGCGGAGGTCTATATTCTTGACCTTCCGTATTCTGCAGATATAGGCTATTCATACCGTATAGATCCGTCGCTAAAGGACAGAATAAAGCTTGGAAGCTTTGTTTGCGTTCCTTTTGGAAGAAACAATAAGCTTTGTGCAGGTGTAGTGGGCAGGATGTATACCTGCATCGACAGCAAGGTAAAGCTAAAGTCGGTGGCAAGCATTTTCAGCGATACTGTTGTGGAGGCTTTGTCCGAGGAAATGCTAAAGCTTTGCTTTTATATGAAGGAAACCACCTTCTGCAGTATCGGAGATGCTGTGAGAACCATATTGCCCACAGGAACTCTCGGAAGGGTTGACAAGGAGTATTTTGCAACAGCAGGGCTTGATACTTCCCATCTTGGCGTTGAATGTACAAAGATCTACGAATACATCGTTCAACGGTCATTTACATGCCGTGACGGACATGGGGTATATCTGGAGGAGCTTTCGAAAAAATTCGGAGAGGGTCTTGAGTCTGAGCTTTCAAAGCTTGTTGGCGGAGGATTTATAAGCCGCGAGTATAGAATAAAAAGCAATACAAAAGCTGCGACCCTTGAATACGCAGAGCTTACAAGACCCTGTGATGATGAAATGATGATCGCCCTTTCAAGATCCCAAAAGCAAAAGCAGATCGTTAAGTATATAGATGAGTTCGGTGCGTGTTCGGTTGGAGAGCTGAGGGAAAAGCTTGGAGCAACAAGAGTAATGCTGAATTCACTGATTACCAAGGGGCTTGTGAAGATATCAAGCGTAAAGCAGTATAGAATCCCATACGGAGACAAACAAAGATCAAGCCGGGATAATATACTTTCAAGTGAACAGAAGAATGCATTTGAAACAATATCTGCTATATGTGAAGAAGGTAAGCCAAAAGCGGTGCTTCTTCACGGAGTAACGGGAAGCGGAAAAACAAGAGTAATGAAAAGCGTCATCGATAAGGTGATTGAGGCAGGAAAGAGCGTAATTGTTCTTGTTCCCGAAATATCCTTGACTCCACAGACAGTTTCGCTGTTTTCATCGTTTTATGGAAATGATATTGCGGTGCTTCATTCTTCACTTTCAAACGGAGAAAGATTTGACGAATGGCGCAGAATGTACGAAGGAAGGGCAAAGATCTGTATAGGTACAAGATCGGCTGTATTTGCCCCATTTAATGATTTAGGATTGATAATTATAGACGAAGAACAGGAGCATACCTATAAATCAGACATGACTCCCAGATATCATGCAAGGGATATTGCAAGGTTCAGGTGCGCTCACAATAATGCAGTAATGCTTCTTTCATCGGCAACCCCGTCGGTGGAAACATATTATAAAGCCAAAAACGGCACATATACCCTTGTGGAATTAAAAAACAGATATTCGGGAAACGATCTTCCCGAAACGACGATTTTTGATACAAGAGGCACTGATATGACAAAGCCTGTGTCGGAGCTTTTGCGTATGGCTTTGTGTGAGAAGCTTGAAAATAAGGAGCAGGCGATACTGTTTGTAAACCGAAGGGGATACAGCAATTTTGCAACATGCTCACTGTGCGGATTTGTAATCAAGTGTCCCAACTGCTCAGTTTCATTGACTTATCACACCAAGGATAAAACGCCTGTGGGGTGGGCGGATTCTCTTGGTGCCAGAATTGAAAACGGATATTTGCTTTGTCACTATTGCGGATATAAGAGCAGAGTGCCCGAAAAATGCCCCGAATGCTCAAGCCGTGTGATTCAGTTTATGGGATACGGTACACAGTATGTGGAAAAGCACATAAAAAGCATGTTCAAGGAAGCGGAGGTGTTGAGGCTTGATGCCGACAGCACCAAGACAAAATATGCATTTGACAGTATGCTTGATGATTTCAGAAGCCAAAAGCAGGATATAATGCTGGGAACACAGATGGTAACCAAGGGGCATGATTTCCCGGGAGTGACGCTTGTAGGTGTTATCAATGCTGACGCAGGACTTTATATGGGAGACTACAGAGCGGCAGAGAAAACATTTTCGCTGATAACACAGGTAATAGGCAGGGCGGGCAGAGCTGAAAAAAGCGGCAAAGCTATAATTCAGACCTCAAGCCCCGACAATCCCACTCTTCTTTTGGCGGCAAAGCAGGACTATAAAGGCTTTTATGAAAACGAGATAGCAATGAGACACGCACTTGTCTTTCCGCCTTTTTGCGATATAGCGGCAATCACCTTTTCGTCAGAGGATGAAAAGGCACTTGCAAATTCCGTTAATATAGCCTGTCAAAAGCTTAAGGAAATGCTGGAGGGGGAATATTCGGAGCTGAGACTTCAGGTTTTCGGTCCAATGGAAGCGCCTGTATATAAGATACGGGACAAAATGAGAATGAAGATCATAATAAAATGCAAATCAAATAAAGCAACAAGAAAAGCGCTTTCGGAGTTGCTAATATATACTGAAAAGAAATCGGGTTCAAATGTTGCTGTAAACATAGATATGAACCCATCGGCAATTTAGAATTACAAGGAGATAGGATATGGCACTTTTAACAATTGTAAAGGACGGAGACGAGGTTCTCCGCAAAAAATGTAAGGAAGTAAAAGAGATTACACCGAGAATAAAGACATTGATCGCTGATATGATCGAAACTCTTCATGAAGTACAGGGTGCAGGACTTGCGGCGCCTCAGGTTGGAGTTTTGAAGAGGATCGCAATTGTTGAAGCTGAACCCGGGGAGACAATTGTACTGATAAATCCCAAGATCGTAGCTTATTACGGAGAGCAGGAGGATCTTGAAGGATGTCTTTCTCTTCCGGGAAAATGGGGCATTGTAAAACGACCCATGGGAGTAACTGTAACCGCCCTTGATATTGACGGAAATCCTGTTACATATACAGGTTCAGAGCTTAAGGCAAGAGCATTCTGCCACGAGATTGATCATCTTGACGGTATACTTTATAAGGATAAGGCAACAAGGATGCTTACAAAAAAAGAGATCAAAGAATATGTAGAAGAGGAAGAAGAATGAAAATAGTATTTATGGGTACGCCCGATTTTGCCATTCCCACTCTTGAAGCTTTAATTGAAAGAGGGCATACCGTTGCAGGTGTTGTAACCCAGCCCGATAAGCCCCAGGGACGCCATATGACATTGACTCCCCCGCCTGTAAAAAAGAGGGCGCTTGAGCTTGGACTTCAGGTATATCAGCCCGAGACCTTAAAAAATGAGGCATTCAAGGAAACACTTGAGGAGCTTGCCCCCGAGCTTATTGTTGTTGTAGCCTACGGAAAGATCCTTCCTGAATATATATTGAATTATCCAAAATACGGATGTATAAACCTGCACGGATCCATACTTCCCAAATACAGAGGGGCTGCTCCCATGCAGAGAGCCATAATTGAAGGGCAGGAGGAGATCGGAGCAACGGTCATGTATATGGAAAAGGGGCTTGACACAGGGGATATGCTTTCGGTTATGAAGTTCAAGCTTGAGGATAGTATGAATTTTGAGGATGTGCATGATAAGTTGTCCATTGAGGGAGCCGCTTTGCTTGCAGATACTGTTGAAAAAATGACAGTGGGTCAAAAGGGAATACCCCAATGTGATGAGGAGTCCACATATGCTGCCAAAATAGATAAATCCGACCTTGTTCTTTCCTTTGATGTTGATGCAAGAACTCTTCACAACAGAGTCAGAGGGCTTTCTCCAATACCACTTTCCTATGGAATGTTGAACGGCAGAAAGATCAAGTTCAAAAAAACCGTAATTGCGGAAGAAACAAGTGTTAACGGGGAATGTGGATTAATTACGGAAATATCATCAAAGGGAATTAAGATTCTTTGCGCCAAGGGATCTGTATATCTTACAGAGCTTGTTCCCGAGGGAAAAAAGCCAATGAGTGCGGAGGCATTTGTAAACGGAAGAGGCGCTTCTGTTGGCGATAAATTTTATAATTAAAACTATAAAAGATAAGGAGAAAAAATTATGTGGTGGCATTACGGAACATTTGGCGTTGCCATGATATCATTTATTATCAGCCTTGCGGTTCAGATAAACATGAGCTCCACTTTTTCCAAATATTCAAGAGTAAATAACAGAAGATATCTTACAGGTGCCGAGGTTGCCACAAGAATTCTTGCAAGCAAGGGGCTTTACCATGTAAGAGTTGAGAGGGTAAGCGGAAATCTGACAGATCATTTTGACCCACAGGCAAATGTTGTTAGGCTTTCGGAAAGCACATATAATTCAACCTCCGTTGCGGCAATCGGGGTTGCGGCACACGAATGCGGCCATGCAATTCAGCATGCAGAAAATTATGCTCCCGTAAAGCTCAGATCAAGTATCGTAAAGTTTACAAATATAAGCTCAACAGCATCGTATTTTCTTATATTATTGGGTATATTCTTCGACTCCTTTGATTTAATGACACTTGGAATAGCTTTCTTTTCGGTTGTTGCATTCTTTCAGCTCGTAACTTTGCCCGTTGAGTTCAACGCGTCGGCAAGAGCCATTGCAATTCTGTCGGGAGACAGGATCATAGATAGCGGAGAAGAAGGAGCTGTCAAAAAGGTTCTCGGCGCGGCGGCTCTCACATATGTTGCGGCGCTTGTAACGTCAATTCTTTATATTATTAGACTTTTAATGATAAGGGGAAGGTCGAGGGATTAATGGCAAATCCAAGATATGAGGCATACAAATCTCTGCTAAGATGCGGCAGAGACAGTAAATATTCCACTCTTGAGATCAATTCGGTGCTTTCAAGCTCCGATATGGAGAGTAGGGACAAGGCGTTGTATACACGGCTGCTTTACGGGGTGATTGAAAAAAAGATCACCCTTGACCACATCATTTCGCAGTTTTCGGCAAAAAAGCTACAGTCACTGGATATTGGTGTTCTGTGTCTTTTAAGGCTTGGCGTGTATCAGATCATGTACTGCGAAAAGATCCCCGACAGTGCGGCGTGTAACGAGTCGGTAAACATCGCAAAAAGGGAGTTTAAATATTCTGCTCCGTACATTAACGGTGTTTTGAGAAGTGTATGCAGAAATAAGGAAAATATAAAATTTCCAACTGTAAAAGAGGCAGGACAGGTAGAATATCTTTCGGTCAATTATTCAGTTTCTCCGGAAATCTGCAAAATGTTTTTGGAGGATTATTCCTTTGAGCGTACCGAGAAAATATTTGCCGCGATGTCAAATGACGATTCAAGAGTAACCCTCAGAGTTAACACTCTAAAGAAAAGCACTGAGGAGCTGTGTTCTGAATTAAATGACCTTGGAATATGGGTTGAAAAAACCGAGTATTCTCCCACAGGTCTCTATGTTTCTCACAACATAAACGATATCCCGCAATTTGAATCTGGAGATTTTATGGTACAGGACGTGGCTTCACAGCTGTGTGTCATGGCTCTTGGTGCAAGAGAAGGAGACACGGTAGTTGACACATGTGCATGTCCCGGTGGTAAATCCTTTGGAATTGCCATGGAAATGAATAATGTTGGCAGGATCTATAGCTTTGATATACATAAATCCAAGCTGTCACTGATCGAATCATCTGCAAATAAGCTTGGTATTGATATTATAACAATTGGCGAAAGAGACGGAAGAAATCCACAGGAGGAGCTTTTCGGAAAGGCTGATAAGGTTTTGTGCGATCTTCCTTGCTCGGGCTTCGGAGTAATGAAGAAGAAGCCGGAGCTCAGATATAAGGATCTTGAAATGACAAAGCGTTTGCCCGAAATTCAGCTTGATATTTTAAGAGCTTCTGCAAAGTATCTGAAAAAGGGCGGGGAGATGGTTTTTTCAACCTGTACTCTTTCAAAAAAAGAAAACGAAAGTGTTTTGAGAAGCTTTCTTGATGAGTTCAAGAATTTTGAAACAATTCCTTTTGAGGTCGGCGGAATCAAGTGTGAGGAAGGAGTTCTGACGCTTTTTCCCGATGTTCATAAAACTGACGGCTTTTTCATTTCTAAAATGAAAAAGATCAATTGAGGATTCGTAGCTGTAGATCAAGTACGCATTTTGTTTTTATATTTCAAAATCAAACAGTTTACAATAAAAAAGGGGCTGTAAAAAACCAAGAAGAATTTTTTACAGCTCCTAATGGATAAGCTGTTTTATTTAATTTCTTTGAACGGACTTTTGCAAACAGGACAAATCTTCACTTTTTTGTCCACAAGTGAGCGGCAAACAGTACAGTATTTTTTGTTTTTTGGGGTTTCGCCGTCAATGTGCTTTGCAACTGAGAATTGGTCGTCGTCATCATAACTCATTTTCAAAAGCTTTGAGGAGCGCTCACGTTCCTTTTTTACAATACGGTGCTTTTGAACACAGTTTGCAATTATGACGGTGATGATCAAAAGAATGATCACAAAGAAAAGGATAAGCCAAAAATATTTGAAAAGAAAAACGAGTGTATTTTCTATAATTCCCATGATATACCTCCAAGATCAATATTACAGTTTTATTATAATACATATAGTTTGAAAATTAAATATACAAAAAGTAAATTTATTTTCTATTGACAATGAATGAAAAAACATATACAATAACATATATACAATAAAAGAAAAATGAGGAAAAATAAATATGAGTAATGAGAAAATAGTTCCCAAGACGCTTTCGGGAATGATGGAGCTTTTGCCCAAGGAGCAATTGAAATTTGAACAGATCAAATCAACTCTTGAAGAGGTATACCGTCTTTACGGCTTTTTGCCCCTTGATACACCGGTGCTTGAGGCTTCGTCGGTGCTTCTTGCCAAGGCGGGCGGAGAAACAGAGAAGCAGATCTACCGTTTTGCAAAGGGCGACAATGATATGACTATGCGCTTTGATCTGACGGTTCCTCTTGCAAAATATGTTGCAAAAAATGCAGGCGAGCTTTCATTTCCCTTCAGAAGGTATCAGATCGGAAAGGTATATCGCGGGGAACGCGCACAAAAGGGAAGATTCAGAGAGTTCTATCAGGCTGATATAGACATAATCGGAGACGGTAAGCTTTCCGTGCTAAATGATGCAGAGATTCCGTCAATGATATATGACATATTCACAAGACTCGGTCTTGACGATTTTACTATCAGGATCAACAACAGAAAGATACTTAACGGCTTTTATGAAATTCTTTCACTGTCCGACAAGTCACAGGATATAATGAGAACTGTTGACAAAATTGAGAAGATCGGCAAGGAAAAGGTTATTGCTGAGCTTCAGCTTCTTGAAATTGAAAAAGAAGATTGCGAGAAGATCACAGATTTCATTGCGTCAACAAGCAACAATTCCGAGGCTTTTGACAAGCTGGATATGTACCTTGGCAAGAATGAGCAGTATGATCTCGGTGTTTCGGAGCTTAAAACAGTAATCGAATCAATTGCCATGTTCGGCGTTCCCGAAAAGAATTACAGGGTTGATCTTTCTATTGCAAGAGGACTTGACTATTATACAGGAACGGTATATGAGACCACCTTCAACCGTCATCCCGAGATCGGAAGCATTTGTTCGGGAGGCAGATATGATGAGCTTGCTTCCTTCTATACCGACCGTCATCTGCCCGGAGTTGGAATTTCCATCGGTCTTACAAGACTGTTCTACATTCTTTCGGAAATGAATTATATTGATGAAGCATATGTTGCGCCTTGCGATGTCATGATCCTTCCCATGATTGAGGATACATCATATATTATAGGACTTTCCGCAAAGCTTCGTCGCATGGGCATCAAAACACAGATCAGCACAGAGGGCGGAAAAATGAAATCAAGGCTCAATTATGCAAACCGTCTTGGAATTCCTTTTGTAATATTCGTCGGAGAAGATGAAATCGCATCGGGAAATATAACCTTAAAGAACATGGAAAGCGGAGCGCAGGCTCAGTTTGAGGTTGACAAGGCAGCAGAGCAAATAATAACATACGTTAACGGCAAAAAAGCCGCAAAAATAATTAATTTGAAATGAGGTAAAGAAAATGGATGTTTTCAAGAAATTAATGACAACACTTTCCGTATCGGGAAGAGAGCATGAGCTCACAGTAGTAATTGAAGAAATGCTTAAGGATCATGTTGATTCCATAACACGTGATAACATGGGCAACCTTATAGCCTTCAAAAAGGGTACTGCTCCCAATCCGAAGAAGCTTATGCTTGCAGGTCATATGGACGAGATCGGATTTATCGTAACTCATATTCAGGACAATGGATATATCAGAATCAATACAATTGGAGGAATAAACTTTGCGGCTGCTGCATTCGGAACAGTAGTATTTGAAAACGGAACAAAGGGTGTTCTTGTTCCCGAAGCAGGTGTTGGAGCAGGGGACTACAATCAGAGCAAATTTGTAATTGATATCGGAGCCAAGGACAAGAAAACTGCAATGACAAAGGTAAACGTTGCAGATACATGTGCAATGATGCCCCATGTTGAAAGACTTATGGGAGGTTTGTATTCCGGCCGTCCCTTTGACGATAAGCTCGGATGCGCTGTAATGATCAGAGCAGCTCTTGCAGCAGAAGAGTGTGCAAACGATACTTATTTTGTATTTACAGTACAGGAAGAGGTAGGCTGCCGTGGCTCAAAGACATCGGCATATGCAATCATGCCCGATTACGGCATAGCTTATGATGTAACAGGAACAGGAGATGCCCAGGGAGCAAAGCCCATGGAGGTTCGCCTTGGAAACGGAGCGGCTCTTAAGGTAAAGGATTCGTCTGTAATTTGTGATATTGGATTTGTAAGAGCAATTGAAAAGATCGCAAAGGAAAAGAAGATTCCATATCAGCTTGAGATCCTTGAGGCAGGCGGAACTGATACATCATCCATTCAGATGACGGGCAAGGGCGCAAAGGCAACAGGAATTTCCGTACCCACAAGATATATCCATTCCGTAAACGAGACCATCAGCAAGAAGGACTATGACGCTTGCGTTGACCTTACTGTAGAAATTCTCAAAACTGACCTTAACAACATCTGAGCGGGGATAGAATGAATATAAGCGAAAATCTTTTTAGACTGTGTGCAGAGGCGGAAGCGGCTCTTTCTGATAAATTCAAGGAGCTTGAGGAGATCTCATATAAAAATACTGTAAAGGTGATGAACTCTTTTGCAAAGCACACGGTAAATGAAACATATTTTGCACCTACAAGCGGATATGGTTATGGAGATCGCGGACGCGACACCCTTGATCTTATCTACGCAGATGTGTTTGGCGCAGAAGCGGCGTTTGTAAGACATAATATTGTAAACGGAACACAGGCGATTGCCATTGGTCTTTACGGCCTTTTAAGACCGGGAGACACCCTTTTGTCCGTTGCGGGAAAGCCTTATGATACTCTTGAGGAGGTCATTGGCATAGTCGGAAACAAGGGTGATGGATCCCTTCGTGATTTTGGTGTGTCCTACCGTCAGACGGAGCTTACACAAGATGGTGATTTTGATTATGAAGCCATTGAAAAAGAGCTTACAAAAGACGTCAAGGTAGTGTTTATCCAAAGATCAAAGGGGTATCTTAACAGAAAGACACTGTCGGTTAAGAAGATCGGAGAGCTTGTAAAATTTGTAAAAGCAAGAAGCGACGCATATATTTATGTTGACAATTGCTACGGCGAATTTGTAGAGGAGCTTGAGCCCACTGCAGTGGGAGTTGACCTTATGGCAGGCTCCCTCATCAAGAATCCCGGTGGCGGTATGGCAGAGTGTGGCGGCTATCTTGCAGGAAGCGCCAAGGCAGTCGAGCTTGCATCCTATAGACTCACTACAGTTGGTGTCGGTCTTGAGGTAGGGGCGTCAATAAATCAAAATAAGAGCCTTTATAAAGGGTTTTTCTATGCACCTCATACAGTGTGCCAAGCACTGAAAACAGCTTGTCTTGCGGCATATATTTTTGAAAAGCTGGGCTTTTTCGTTGAGCCTTCATATAATGCTCCAAGATATGACATTATTCAGATGGTAACACTTAATAAGCCGGAGTACCTTTGTGCCTTTTGTGAGGGCATACAGGCAGGATCTCCCATTGATGCTCACTTGACCCCTGAGCCATGGGACATGCCCGGATATCAGCATAAGGTCATTATGGCAGCAGGAACATTTGTCAGCGGAGCTTCAATTGAGCTTTCCGCCGACGGACCCATGAAGGAGCCGTATAATGTATACTTCCAAGGCGCACTTACATATGAAAGCGGCAAGCTTGGAATACTCAGCGCGGCACAGAGACTTTTGAATGTAATGGAAAAAAAGTAAATATATCGGAGCTGTAAGGATCGATCTTGATTTTTACAGCTCTATTTTTCTTTTTCGGGTTGACAGATCCATGGTTTTGAGGTATCATTTTATTGTGTATTACACTTAGGAGAAGTAACAAAACATGAAAAAAGTATTGATCATTGGCTGTCCCGGAAGCGGAAAAAGTACCTTTGCAAGAAGGCTTCATGGTTTAACTGAGCTTCCGCTGTACTATCTTGATATGGTCTTTCATAAAGAGGACAGAACAACACTAAGTCGTGAAGAGTTTGATAAAAAGCTTTCGGAGATTTTGTCAAGGGATTTGTGGATAATTGACGGCAACTATTTGAGAACCATGGAAACAAGACTTGAAAAAGCAGATACGGTTTTCTTTCTTGATTATCCGACACAGACCTGTCTTGAGGGGATCAAGGAAAGGGTCGGTCATAAGCGGGAGGATATGCCATGGGTTGAAAAGGAGCTTGATGAGGAATTTGCCCAATTTGTAACGGAATTTTCAACAAAATCAAGACCGAAAATACTTGAGTTGCTAAATCGCTTTGGGAACAAAAAAATTTACGTGTTCAAAAATAGAGAAGAGTCAGAACTATACTTGCAGGACTATGAAAAATAAGGAGGAGCTATGCGCTGGTACATAGAAGAAACAAAGAGGAAAATAGCCTCAACAAATTTTGAAGGACACCGCGATGACATTGAAATGAGCGGAGAACAGGTTTCGGGAATCATCGCTTACGGAGTCAAGGACGGGGTCGTTAGCTTTGAGAGATACTTGATATATCCCCTGTTCAGAACTCACCCCGATGTGACACAGTCCTCATATAAGGTTCAATTTGATGGACCCGTAATTGATTTTGGCAAGGAGGCATTTGAAAAGGTTGAGCTTGACGGAGTGCTGTGTGTCCGTTCAAGAACAAATGAACTCAGTATAGTACATCGCTTTTATCCATCAACAACCTGTCCTGCCTTTTATGAAATTGTGGAGATCACCAACAATTCAGAGGAGGACTATATTCCCGAGTATAAAGAATACAGAAGAATAAATACGACCCTTTGTTGCCGCGGATATGTATATTCGGAGATCTATGCGGACATAGCTCCAAGGTCAATAAAAAAAGGCGAGACCTTTAAAGTAATCTTTTCATTTATAACCCGATTTGCAAACAGCGAGGCAGTGTTTGAGGAAAATTCACTTGAAAAAAGATATGCAAGGGTAAAGGAGCTTCAGGATGTATGCGACCTTTCATCAGGAGATGATATTATAGATACTATGTTTGCCTTTGCAAAGCTTCGGGCAGGAGAAAGTATATTCAAAACCTCCGCAGGACGTGTACATTCTCCCGGGGGTACAAATTATTATGCTGCCATATGGTGTAATGACCAAAGTGAATATTCAACTCCGTGGTTTGCTTTTACGGGGGACAAAATATTAAACGAAGCTGCCGAAAACGCGCAGATCTGGTTTGAGCCCTATATGACTGACGAATACCGTCCAATTCCCAGCAGTATTATATCAGAGGCAACGGATTTCTGGAACGGAGCAGGGGACCGCGGAGATGCCTCAATGTTTTTATATGGCAACTGCAGATATTTTCTTACAAGGGGTATAATGCCTGACGAAAGGCGGATAAAATTGCTGGATTGGTGTTATGAGTATATAAAGTGTAATATTAATAGTGACGGAGTAGTATTTTCCAATACCGACGAGCTTGAAAACAGAATATCATCGGGTATAAATCTGAATACACAAAGCCTGAGCTACGGGGGACTTGGATACTATGCCATCATATTGAAGAAGCAGGGAAATACCCAAAAGGCAAATGAGGTCCTTGAGATAAGAAGCAAGCTTTCGGAAAGTATTGAAAAATACTTTGGAGGTGAGGTTTCGGGATATAACACATATCATTACCATAAGGGATGCGACGCCATAAGAGCTTGGAACTGTCTGCCGATATATATGGGTATAACCGACAGAGCGGAGGATACCTTAAGGTCCATAGACGAAAAGCTGTGGAATGAAGGCAGTGTCAGGTCCACGGAGGGAGAAAATATTATGTGGGACAGAAGCGCTCTTTACTATATATCCGCACTTTTCAGAGGCGGAAAAACGGAAAAAGCCTTTGAAAAGCTGAAGGAATATTCACAAACAAGACTTCTTGGAGACCGTGTACCCTATGCTGTGGAGGCATATCCCGAATACAATATGCGCCATCTGAGTGGTGAAAGCGCGCTTTTTTGCAGAGTAATAACCGATGGACTTCTCGGGATAGACTTTACGGAGAACGGATACAGATCAAACTGTTTAATTCCCGAAGAATTGGAAAGCATCACAGTTGAAAATATTTATCTTGACGGAGAATACAGAACCTTAAGGTTTTCAAAATAAAAGAATTTGTAGGAGGCATTGGCTATGTGGTTTTGGTGGTTTACAATGGTATGTAACTTAATAATCCCCATTATTTTAATAATTGCAGGAAGAATAATGTGGAAGCACTGCCCTCAGAAAATAAATGCAATATACGGATATAGAACAACAAGATCCATGAAAAACATGGATACATGGAAATTTGCCCACGATTTTTGCGGAAGGCTTTGGTGGAAAATAGGCTGGATTTCCCTGATCCCATCAGTTGTAATACTGATCCCCTTTTATAACAAAAGCGAGGATACAATAGGGATAGTCGGAACGGTAATATGTATGCTCCAGCTGGTGGCGTTGATAGCATCTATTTTCCCAACGGAAAATGCGCTGAAAAGAAGCTTCAACGATGATGGAACGCGCAGATAAATTATAATAAAAAGTAACCCCCGAGGAATTTTCAAGGTTCTTCGGGAGTTATTGGCTTAATATGAAGCCAAACGGTATTTTAACCTATTTACATTTGTACGTTACTATAAGATCGTATTAAGTCAAACACAAAACTCAACGATCCTTATCCCGAAAATGATGATGATTTTGAAGAGGATTGTCAACATACAAGCGCATATTATATGCTTGACCGCCTTGAGAGCAAGCGATATGACGGTATAAGAAATATCGAAAGATTCAAGAATGTAGTACAGAAGCTTGAAGAGTTATCAAAGTAAAAATGATTTAAACAAAGGGGCTGTAAAAACTCAAACCGAGTTTTTTATAGCTCCTTTATTTTATAGATAATTGATTAATCACAAAGTCCCTCTTGTGTGGAGTCAGGTATAAGTTGTGGCTTTTGATGCTTTTTCAAGATTACTTTTTTACTCAAATTTTTCTTTCTAACATTTCTTTAACATTTTACAAAAAAATCGAAAACAAAGAAAAATATAATATAGTCATAAAAAGTAAAGGAGAACGGAAATGAAAAAGACGGCAGATACAAACGATAAGATTGCTGGGAAGGTAACAGAGGGCTACAAGAAAATCGAAAACGGTGTAGTGGAAGGCTACAAGAAAATCGAAACAGGGGTTGTTGAAGGCTTTGAAAAGGTCAGCGACAAATGTGTTGAGGTGCTTTTTGCAAAAGAGGGCGAAAGTGTTGAGGAAGCCAAAGAAAGACTTAATAAAAAAACAATTGATTTGTGAGGTTTTAATTATGAATAAGAATGATCAGCAGTTTATGGCACAGAAGATCCGTACACAGTACATGGAAAAAGAAGCAAGTGAGCTTGACGCACTCCGTCAGCTCGACAAAAAGGTTAAGCGTCCTGTAAACATATTTTCATATGTATTCGGCAGCTTGAGCGCAATTATAATAGGAACGGGAATGAGTCTTGTAATGACTGAACTTCCCGCAATGCTTGGCCTTGGAGATATGATGATCCCCGGAATTATAATCGGTGTTGTGGGAATGCTCCTTGCAATTACAAACTATCCAATTCATAAAAGCCTGATGAATCATCGCAAAAGGAAATATGCTGATGAGATATTAAAGCTCAGCGAAAGGATAATGAACAACAAATAAAAAAAGGATCAACCTCTTTTGTAAGAGGAAGATCCTTTTTTGTCAGCCAAAGTATATACCGTTTGAATCAAAATTATATTGACTTTGGGAATCCGTGGTGAATGAAGCGGAATCAGAGCCAAGATAAATAACCTTAGCGGAAATATTTGTTGGGATTTTCGCGCAAACCACAACCTTGCCATCAACCTCTATTGAAAGATAATTACCTGATGTAAGGGAGAGGGATTTACTCGTTGCAACACTTGAGAAATTCTGGCAGTGTGTAGCTTCGTTTGTCATGCCGCCCGTTGGCATAATGGCAAGAACCGAGCCGCCGCTGTATTTATAACCCTGTTCGGTGTCGATTGCGGAGTTTCCTCCTGAAGTAGTAATGACAACAATGCTTCCGCCTGAAAAATCTATACCCATATAGGAGGAACGGCTGTTGGCGTCAATTCCGTCACCGCTTGCATAAACATAAAGAGTACCGCCGGAAACAGCAACGCCCGTACCCGATGATACGGTTGCATTAATGCCGTCATCCTTGGATATTACGGATATATTGCCCCCAAGGATCTCGACAGTTGTTCCTTCAAGACCTTCGTATGAGTTTACAATATTCAAGTCTCCTCCGCTGATCTTAAGTGTACCGTCAGCATGAAGTCCGTCATCGTTGCTGTAAACAGTAAGGGTTGCGCCAAGAATATTTATATTTCCCATGGCAGCTTCTCCGTTTTCCAGGGTTGATTCATTGTTTGAATGAATTGCATCATCATAGGCTTTGATCGATATCGTTCCCGATATGATCAAGACCTCGTTTCCTGCCTTGATGCCCTTTGCGGAATGATCGCTTTTTTCGGTGTTGCCATCTTGCATGCCTCCTCCGCCGAAGCCTCCTCCGCCGAAGCCGCCACCGCCAAAGCCGCCACCGCCAAAGCCGTCGGGTCTTCCGCCGCCACCGCCCATTGAGGTTGAGTAGCTTGTCCAAGAGCAGCTTACCTGACCGCTGAAATCTATGTTAAATGCCATTGTATCGTAGGCTTCATTTGGTGTCAAAAGCTCTGTTGAAACAAGGCAGGTATCCTCTTTTTTAGTTTCAGCATCGGACAAATAGATAAAGAACTGTACCTTGGAGTAGTTTTCATTTTTAGGGTAGGAGTAATAATAATAGCTGTTTCTTCCTCCCGATACATTCGAGTGGTATTCAGCGTCCACCCAAATATAGTCCGAATCGGAATTATAGTATTTCACGGAGAATTTATAGTCCTTGCTTGGAAAGCGAATATAATTTATATCTTCTGTAATAACGGTTATGTCCTCGGAATAATTGGAATATTTGTCGGTATATATTGTTAATTTTGTAGCGTCTCCATCAATGACAGCATCGTAGGAGGCATCAATTCCGTCGCAGGCGGCATAAAGAGTGTGTTCACCGCCAAGTATGGAGATCGTTCCTCTTTGCACGCCTTTTTCGGAAATATTTGTGTTGGAGGTTTTGATGCAGTCACCTGCAGTTGCAATAAGAGTGGCGCTTCCGCTTTCCACCGTCACACTGTCATTACCCTTAAGGCAGTTGTCAGCGCATTTTACGTTAAGTAAAAGATTCTTGACTGTAAGATCGTCCTTTGTGTGAACTCCTTTGTTGTTTTCAGAAACAATATTCAGCTCACCCTTGCCGCACAGCTCAAGGTCGCACATGGAATAAACTGCGGAGGAATAGACAGTTTCGTCGTTCTCATCGACCTTTTGTCTAATGTCATATATATAATTTGTGAATCCGTTTTTAGCGCAAATGGAAACCTTGTCACCGTTTTTTACAAGAATTGGGGTTGTCAAGTCACTGACAATGGAAATGTCTTGAAGCTCAAGCTCAAATTTATAATCCTCGGATATATCAATTATTATATTTCCTTTTAGCTTACCGCTGATCGAATAGACGGAATCCTCGGAAATATTTGAGAAAATAACGGTGCTGCCGTCAATTGAAAAAGCGTTTGCAGTACCCGAAATACAGGCAACGGTAATATCAGCAATATCGTCTTCAAAATACCCATTGTAGATCTCGGAGTTCTCAAGGTCATCGCCGAAGGAATCCTCATATCCGCCAAGGGTGGAGGTGGCAGTTCCGATAAGCCCTGGGGGTTCTGAATTTGGAGGGATTTTTGTATTGATGGTGCTGTTGGAACAGCTGATGAAAGAGACAAAAACTGAAAAAGTAAGGAAAAGGGTAAGAAGTTTGTTTTTCATAATTAATCCTTATTTCAAAAATTTATGTATATATAGTATAACTGCAAGTTTAAATAAACTGAAAAGCCAAAATATTTAAATTTCACTTAAATAAAAGCGTATATTATTGATTTAGAAAAGAAAATATGATATAATCAAATAAACATAATAGGAAGGGAACAGAATATGAGAATATTACTTGCAGAGGATGAAAGACCTCTTTCCAGAGCAATTATAAAGCTGCTTGAAAAGAACAATTTTTCGGCGGACGCCGTATATAACGGAAAGGACGCAATATCATACATAGAGCTTGGCAATTATGACGTGTTGATCCTTGATATAATGATGCCTGAAATGGACGGAATTTCCGTTCTCAAAAAAATAAGAAAAAGCGGAAACAATATACCTGTATTGATCCTCAGTGCCAAGGCACAGGTGGAGGACAAGGTGCTTGGGCTTGACAGCGGAGCAAACTATTATTTGACAAAGCCATTTGAAACAGAGGAGCTTCTTGCAACCATCAGAGCTATAACAAGAACAACGGGATCTGTGGATACCAAGATCACCTACGGCAACATAACCTTGAACAGAGCCACCTTTGAGCTTTCATCTCCCGAGGGAATCATAAGACTTGCCAACAAGGAATTTCAGATGATGGAAATGCTGATGGCAATTCCCAGAAGGATAATTCCAACGGAAAGATTCATGGAAAAAATATGGGGCTTTGACAATGATGTCGAGATCAATATAGTGTGGGTGTATATATCCTATCTCAGAAAGAAGCTTTCATCCCTTGGAGCAAATATTTATATAAAGGCGTCGCGAAACGCAGGCTACTCCTTGGAGGAGCTTCAATGATCAAAAAGCTTAGATTCAAATTTATAACCCTTTCAACAGGCTCGCTATTGATAGTTCTTACTCTCATAATAGCGGTAATGAACATAATAAATTATTCCAATACCGTTGCCGATGCCGATGAAATACTGAAGTTCCTTTCAGAGAACAAGGGTACCTTTCCGAATTTTGAAAAGATTCCCGAAACGGAGATGAAATGGGACAAAAATGATGGGCGTCTGCCACACTATATGTCACCGGAATTGCCATATGAATCAAGATTTTTTTCCGTGCTTATTGATGAAAACGGTAAAGTGATTTACTGTGATGTCAGCAGAATTGCATCCGTTGACAAGGAAAGCGCCAAGGAATACGCCTTGGAGATAAACACACTTGAAAGAGAAAAGGGATTTATAAATAAGATCAGATATTTTAAAAGTCAGGAAGGAAAGCTTACAAGAATTGTATTCCTTGATTGCGGAAGTAAGCTTGAATCAGTTGCATCTTTCCTTTTTACAAGCTCAATGATTGCTCTTTCTGCATTTGTAATTGTAGGAATAGTTCTGTTCTTTTTGTCGACAAGGATCATCCGTCCTATAAGCGAAAGCTATGAAAAACAAAAAAGGTTTATAACAGATGCAGGTCACGAGATCAAAACGCCCCTTACCATAATCAATGCGAATGTGGATGTTCTTGAAATGGATATCGGAAAGAATGAATCCCTTGAGGATATAAAAAAGCAAAGCGCAAGACTGACAAATCTTACAAACCAGCTTGTATATCTTTCAAAAATGGAGGAGAGGGAAAGCTTTGAAAAAAATGCAAAATTTGAGCTTTCCAAAACCGTTGAGGAGCTAACTGATTCATTCAACGTTCTTGCAGTGTCACAGGGAAAAAGCCTGACTGCTGAAATACAAGATGGGCTATATATGCTGGGGGATGAAATTTCCATAGGTCAGCTTGTGTCCATACTTCTTGAAAATTCAATCAAGTATTCTCCTCTTGGGGCAGAGATCCAAGTGACTCTTGTTCAGCAAAACAAGTGGGTGCATTTAACCGTTGAAAATCCATCATCGTATTATATTTCTCCGGAAAAGCTGGAGCATGTTTTTGAAAGATTTTATAAGATCGATGAATCAAGAAATTCAAGCGCGGGCGGTCACGGAATCGGGCTTTCATTGGCTCGCGCCATAACTGAGGCAAATGACGGAAAAATTTGCGCAGAGCTAAAGGAAGAAAACAGATTTAAAATAACCGTGTCATTTTTGCACATATAAATTATCAAACACATCGGTTTTTTTGTGTGAAATTCTTACAGCCTATTGACAATAGTCTATTTATATGATACAATATTTATAGAATAAAAAGGAGGCGATATAATGAGAAAGTACAACAAGAAAACCACAGGATTTGTTAAGATAGCCACAGTGATTTTGCTCATTTTTTCTTTTGTTACGTCAGCATTTCCTATGCTTTCATATGCGGACGATAGCTTTGATAAGCTTTGGGCAGAAAAGCTGGCGTATGAAGAGCCTCTTGATGAAGATGGATTAAGATACACAACAAGCTTCGAACAAAGCTATGATACTATCTTCTATGGTGATTTTGCAGGAGAAGGCGGAGATGTTTGGGGCTTTGGCTTTGAATTTCTTCCTTTTACAGAACAAGGAAAAAAGTTGACTTATAAATATTATACTGATTATTCAGATCAGTGGGAAGGAGCTGGTTTTTCTAAGTTTTGGAATCGGTTAGATGGTACTCCGGAGTATTTGTGCATTGAACTTGAAAATTATTATGATGAATGCCATGATCTTGAGGGATATAATTGTATGTACCGCTTTGTAATTCAAAAGCTTGGAATTACAGCGGATGAGCTCAGAGAAGCGTATCGAAGAATGTCCGAGGAGCCTGAATACGCAAGACAAACCCTTAAAGAGTTGACTGATTCAGAATTTGAAGCATATGCAAAATACCTTAAAAATGAGTCAGTACCTCCAAATTTTGTAATTGAAGCTGCATGTATGAAAGACGAGGAAAAGGCTGCGTCATTATTGGTGAAGCCGGGGTCCGCTTATGTCAAAGAGCTTGGATACTGCATAGATGCTTGGGATTTGTTTTTTGGTTATAAATATACAGTTGAGGATTTTCAAAATTTTGATTTAACAACTGTTAGTTTAAAGGTGTTCTTTGCTGACATAAAAGCATATTTTGAGTATGATTCACCATATTATGATGGTATTTTCTTTGATTGGGAAGGCTATGATGACGATCTTGGCAGAACTCCAAGACAGCGCTTTGAAGCGCTTTATGCCGAATATGAAAGACAGCTTGAAAATCCCAAAACCGGCGAAGAGCTTGTCTTTGTACCTCTTGCGATAGTATCCTTTATTTTGGGAATAATGATCGTTTGCAAAAAGAGAAGATCATATATTTAATATTTATAGCACGTAAAAACAGCATAACTATTGGAAATCCTTTAGTTATGCTGTTTTGTTTTTTTAAAATTAATTATTCGCCTGCAACTGACATGTTTTCAATAAGCACTGCGGGAGAAGCAATCTGTGTAAATCCGGGTGATCTCATTTCAAGCTCGGAGCTGATTTCCTTGATATTCAGAAGAAGATCAAAGAAGTTACCTGCAACGGTAAAGGATCTGACAGGTCGGGTGAGAACTCCGTTTTCAATTACAAAGCCCTCGCTTTCAATGGAGAAATCACCTGAGACAGTGTCCGCTCCTGCGTGGAAGCCTTTCATATCGGTTACAAAGATGCCGTTTTCTGCAAATTTAATAAGTTCTTCGTCGTTCATACGACCGGGATTAATGAAGAAGCTGTATACACGGGTACCGATTCCCGAGCCGCCTCTTGAAGCATTGCCCGTGCTTTCAACACCGTCCTTTTCGGCAGTGGTAAGGTTATAAAGCATGGTTTTTAAAATGCCGTTTTCAATTACGTTCTTCTCCATTGTGGGATAGCCCTCACCGTCAAAGGATATCTGCAGGGGATTGTCCTCCTTGAAAGGTGTATCGGTAAGGGTTACGATATCGGAAGCGATCTTAGTGCCAACCAAGGATTTACCAAGCTTGGAAAATCCCTTTTGAGCGGAATCAGCATAGAATACAGAACGATACGTAGAAAGAATTTCTGCCATACATTCGCGGCTGAAAATTATATTGTATTTACCGGTCTTAACGTTTCCTGCACCGAATTTACGTTTCGCCTTGTTTATAACATAGTCGGCAACCTCTTGCTGATCAAAGGAGTCGATGTCCTTGTAAACACCCTTGAAAGCGCTTTCAGGAGACTCTCCGTTTTCGTCAGATACTACGGCGTACATATAGGCATTTGCGTTTCCAACCTCGTTTTCAAGAGTAAGTCCCTTGGAATTGTAGATAAAGGTTGAACTTAAATATGCGCCCGTACCTGCTGATGTACCGTCGGCAATATTTTTGTCGGAATTATAAAGGGTGTTACGCATGTCCATGGCAATACTTGCAAGCTTAGCCGCGCTTGGCAGAGTAAACTGAACCTCGGGAACTTGACGATATTCACCCTTTCCGTCATAGATAATAGCTCTTTCGTCCTTTTCGTTGATGAGAGCATTTTCTGCACCTCTTGCAACGAGAAGGGAAATTTCTTCATCATCAGTTTTTTGAGTTGTGGCGTAACCGAGCTTTCCGTTCTTTATACATCTGAAATATACAGATGTGCCCTTGCTTGAAGAAAATTCGCTTAGCTCGTCACGGAAGGTTTCGCAGCCGATGCTCTCGCTTGTGGTAAGGTAAAGCTCATAGTCCTCAAGACCGTTTTCAGAAGCGGCATTTTCAACCGCTTTAATAATTGATTTGTAGTCCGTCATATTTATAAAACCTCCCGATTATTCCTCTGCAGTACCGCCAACAGTAATACTGCTGACACGTATAAGGGGCTGCCCAACATTTGTGGGGATTGATCCGCTTGAGCTTCCGCACATACCTTGACCGCAGAACAGATTCTGTCCGACCATGTCAATATTCATAAGGATCTCGGAGCCTTTTCCGATTAGTGAAGCGCCGAGAACCGGTTCGCAGATCTTACCGTTTCTCACAATATATCCCTCCTCAACAGAGAAGTTAAAGGTTCCGTTAATGGGATTAACAGATCCTCCGCCCATTCTGTTGGCGAGAAGACCGTATTCAATTGAGGCAATAATGTCCTCATTTTTATCGTTTCCGTTTTCAATAAAGGTATTTGTCATACGTGAAGTTGGATCATAGGCGTAGCTCTGTCTGCGTGAATTTCCTGTAGGAGCCATGCCCATTCTTCTTCCGTTGAGCTTGTCGATCATATATGATTTAAGGATTCCGTTTTCGATGAGAACATTTCTTCTTGATGGAGTTCCTTCGTCATCAATGTTGATGCTGCCCCATGCTCCCGGAATTGTTCCGTCGTCAACAGCTGTGACCTTTTCAGAGGCGATCTTCATGCCAAGCTTTCCTGCCATTTGAGAAGTATTTTTTGCAACCGAGGTTGCTTCAAGTGAGTGACCGCATGCCTCATGGAATATAACACCGCCAAAGCCATTTTCAATGGCGACTGTCATTTTACCTGCAGGACATGGACGCGCACCAAGCTTTACAAGGGCAATTCTTGCAGCTTCTTCTCCAACGCTTTTGGGGTCGACGGTGTCAAAAAACTCAAGCCCCATTTTTGCTCCGGGACCGTAAAATCCGCTTTGACGGTTACCCCCTCTGTCACCGATGGCACTGATTCCCATACGTGTTCTGATGGATCTGTCGCCAATGAGAAGTCCGTCGGAGTTAGCAACGAGGATCTCATGGTCCACATCGGAAAGAGATCCGCTGACCTGGAAGATCTCAGGACTTTTTTCGGAAGCGGCAAAGCATCCTGCTTTCAAAAGATCAACCTTACGGGACTTTGCAACAGTGTCGGGAACAATCTTGATAGGATGTACATTTGTGGGAATGGCTCTTGTAAGCGAGATGCTGACTTCGGCTCTTGACTGTGAAATGACATCTGCAACACGTTCGGCACAGGTAACAAGACCTGACTCCGAAAGATCTGTTGTTGAAGCGGAAACACATCTGCAGCCGAGAAATGCACGGATACCTGCACCGCTGATGGTGGAATCGGAAATCTCTTCAATTCTCGAATTGATAAAATAAAGGCTGTTACTGCGGGTATGCTCAACAAATATTTCAGCAAAATCCGCCCCTGTTGACATAGCCTTCATAAGAACCCTTTCGAGTATATTTTTTTTAATCATAATTTTCTCCTTGTTGATATCAAGTATTGATAATATGTATTATAACCCAAAAAAACATAAAATTCAAGTTAAACCAAAAAGCAAAAAAACGATGTGTTGTAAAAAATGCAGACCGATTTTTGTTGAAAATACACAATGCAAAATGGTAAAAGTCAAAAAAAGAGTAAAATAAGTCAATCTTATTATATTGAAATTTTTTCTGACATGTGATAAAATAATCGTGGTATACAAAAGTATACTAATTTATTATTTGAGAGGTATTTCAAAATGAAGAAACTGATTTCAATGGTTCTCTGCCTTGGAATGCTCATGGGCATCCTCAGCATCGCTTCTTTTGCAGACGAGACTGAGCTTGTTGCAAAGGGCTCTGAATGGAGCTATGTATACTATGAGCTTGTAGAGGGCGAAGAACCCACACCCGCACCTGAAGGCTGGACAACAGGAACAGATGCTGACACATGGGAAGTAGGCGCTACTCCATTTGCAGGAGCTGCATACACTTCACCCAATGCTCAGACAGTACTTACATCAAGCTTTGAGGCTTACCTTGTAAAGACATTTACTGTAGAAGATGCTTCTGCAGTTAAGGTTCTTACACTTTCTGTAATCTATGACGAAGATCCCGTTGTTTACATCAACGGTACAGAGGTTTGGTCAACGGGCGGCTACAACGACAAAGCTTACACATCTGTTGATCTTTCTGATAAGACAGATCTTCTTAAGGATGGCGAAAACGTAATCGCTGTTTCTTTCAGAAATGCAATTAACGGCGGCGGCGCACTTATGGATCTTGGTCTTACTTGCGACACAGAGGTTAAGTATATCAATGATGACGGAACAGTAATCGCTTCCGGCGCAACATCCGAGGGATTTGCAAGTTTCGGCGGAATCAATGCTCCTACAAACGTACTTGACGGTGACAACGGCTCATGCTGTGG
>SVUF01000120.1 GCA_015063395.1 Oscillospiraceae bacterium | reverse complement strand
TGCCATAACGGTAATATTTTTGTGTGGGACACCATATTTATGATGCTTTATGACCGTTATGGCATGAATCAGTTTCCCATACTTTCATCCCTTGAAAACTTTTATTACTGTCAGTTAGACAGCAAGGGAATTGGAAACGGATATATACCCAGAGAGATCATAGAGGAATCGGGCAAGGATTTCTGGAACGGATTTACAGATCCTACATCCACAAACCCGCCGTTGTTCTCATGGGCGGAGTGGTCCTGCTATATGATACACGGAGATGTTTCAAGGTTTTCAAAGGAGATCAATGGGAAGACTATATATCAGCGTCTTTGCGACCATTATTCCTTTATAGAAAAGAATAAAAAGAGCAAATTCGGTCTTTACGGCAAAACTAACGGGCTTGGAACAGGACTTGACGATTCTCCCAACCAAGGCTCAGGACAGCTTTATAACAGCCTCAGTATTCAGCAGGCGCAGAATGCATATTATCTTTCCTTGATCGCAAACGCCATGGGTAATACCAAGGATGCAGAGTATTATGCTTCGGAGCATAAGAGAATTTCAGAACTTATAAATAATCTTATGTGGAACGAAGAAAACAGCATGTATTCAAACTTAACAGGTCAAGGAGAGCAGACAAACATATCAACACCTACTTCGCTTTGGGCTCTTGTGGGCAGAGTTGCAACAGAGGATAGAGCGAAAAAGATGGTGGAAAATCAAGCACTGAATGCGGATAAGCTTTTCAGACCCAACGGACTTTCAACTCTTGCATATGACCATGCAGAGTATGCGGCAGAGGGCGGATATTGGTGCGGAGCGATTTGGGCGCCAACGTCATATCAGTATGTTAAGGGACTTGAGGCGTATGGATATGATACCGTAGCCTTTGAGGAATCATTGAGACTTGTGAATACACTTTCACAGGTATATGAGGCGGGCAAAAAGGGCGGATATGTAAAGAAAGCCACACTTTATGAGAACTATTCCGCGGAATATGTCCGTCAAGGCTTCAAGAGGATAGATTGGGAGCTTACAAGAAGTGATTTTGCAGGCTGGACGCCGTGTATGTCCATTGGACTGATGCTGGAAAACGTTGCAGGTGTTTCTATAAACGCCCCGGAAAATACTGTAAATTGGAATGTAAAGCTGACGGAGCATTTTTCGGTGAGCAATTTGTATTTTGTTCATAACGGAGTGGAAAACAGGGTTTCTCTTGCGGCAGCAAAGCGTAATTCCGAGTCTGATCCGCTGATCTTTTCCGTAAAATGCGATAAGCCCTTCAAGCTTTCCTTGACTGCTTGCGGAGTTACCAAGGTTTACGAGCTTACAGAGGGAATCAATACCTTCTGTCACGGAGACGGAGCATTTACAGATGAGAGAGTATCATCCCTTTCAATAAAGACTACTCCTGTAGATGAGGTCAAGGCGGAGGATATTAAGGCAGTTGCAGAATCGGCAATTGATTTTGTTTACTTCAAAAATGGAAGCGGAAAGAAGCTTTCTGCATATACTGCAGGAAAGAAATCAGGAGAGCTTTATAACTTTTCAACTGTTGGAAGACCGAGTACGTCTTTGACAAGCACGGATACACAGCTTCTCGGGGACATGGGCTACAGCGATGCCAAGGGTCTTTCAAGATGCTATTATCTTGCGGGAAATGAGGGCTTTATGTTCTGCTCAAAGGCTTTGACGGAGCAAAGGGTTCTCAGAGTGACCGTCACTGTTGGCAAGGGCGCTGAAGGTCTCTTTACCGCGGCGCTTTCAGACGCATCGGAGCAGTCGGTAAGTGTGTCACTGAAAGAAGGAAGCTATGTAATTGAGGTGCCCTATTCTGCGGCATCTGACGGAAGATATCTGCTTGTAAAATGGACTCTTGACAATAGCTCAGTGAAAACCTCCGCGACGGAAGACAAGTCTTTGACGGTTTCCATGGAGTCGGTGATACTGTCGGATAAATAAAAAACGTATAGCAGGGAAGAATAGAATAATAAACTGAAAGAAGGTATGTATAATGGGACATGTGTGCGGAAAGATTGACCCTTCAGCACTTTTCAAAATAGGTTACGGTCTTTATGTTGTAACCACAAGGGACAATGATCGGGATAACGGAATGATCGTCAATACGGTGATACAGGTGAAAAGCAATCCTGCAACTCTTGCTGTTACCATAAATAAGGGTTCATATTCTCATGAAATTATAAAAAAGACGGGCATGATGAATGTTCATGTGCTGAGTGTGGATACTCCATTTGAGGTGTTTGAAAACTTTGGTTTTCATTCGGGAAGGGATTATGATAAGTTTCAAAAATATCCTGCCATAAGATGTGAAAATGACCTTCCGCTTCTTATGGAAAGCTTTGTAAATGCAGTATTCCAGCTCAAGTGCTGTCAATATGTGGATCTTGATACTCACGGAATGTTTATATGCGAGGTTGAGGGCTCGTCGGTGTTCTCTCAGGCGGATACGATGAGCTATGATTACTATCACAAAAACGTCAAACCAAAGAAAAAAGAGGAGCAAAAAGAAAAGCCCCGGGGATATGTTTGCACAATTTGCGGATATGTTTATGAGGGCGATGAGCTGCCCGATGATATCGTGTGCCCCATATGCCGTCACGGTGCCGAGGCTTTTGAAAAGATCAAATAGCTCGGTATGTCGGTTTACTCAAGGGTAATGGTGTGATTATTGGTTTATCAATTGTTGGAAATATACAAAACCCAAGTGAGTATATTGTAGGAAATCACGAAAAGAAAATATTTTTTAAAAAATATGGAAAAAAGAAAATTTTTATGTTATACTTAAATAAAATAATAGCAAAATTGAAAGGAAATGTAGACTATGGCTATAAAAATGAGAATTCTCCACTATCCCGAAAGTGGTAAGATCGCTACCTTTGCAGAAGGACTTTGCAAGGAGTTTGAAGTAAAGGGAGACAAGATCCCCCCTGCATATAACTGCTCAAACGAAAGACTCCTCATTGCAGGAATTTCTTCAAGCAAGGACTTTTCTTCCATGCTTTCAATGTTCCTCAGAGGACTTTCCAAGGATCGTGTTCAGAATGTTGCAATCTTTACAGATTCCAATGACGCCGCAATTGCTGCAATGAAAGAGACAATTGAAACAGCAGGCGCAAATGTTGTTGATATAAAGAAGGTTAAGGGAAGCTTCTTGCCCTTCCTCAAGGGTGTAAAGCCCGAGGAAATGGAAGACCTCAAGGCATGGGCTCACGGCGTAATCGAAAGCATTAAGTAATTCAAAAAAAAAATAAAACAAGCTCCTCGCTGTTGGCAAAAAAGCAACGGCGGGGAGCTTTTTGATTTTGGCTTGTGAAAAACTACAAATTTTCATTTTTCACAAGGTCAATGGGGTTGTCATCCTTGATCTTATTCATAGAGTATAACATGCTTACAAATACCACAAAAAAAACACTCAGTATTGCAATTGCGATGGCGCCCCACGGCAGATAAAAAACTGTTTCATAGCCCTTCGATACTGCAAGGAAAACGAAAAAGGTAATTATACACGAAAAGGGAATGCCAAAAACCAATGCCTTGGAGCCGTATAGGAGACATTCGTAATTCATTATTTTTTTGAATGATTTGTCATCCATTCCCACGGATTTCAGCATGGCAAACTCACGTCTTCTGAGGCTGATATTGGTTGAGATTGTGTTGAACACGTTTGCGGCGGCAATCATGGATATCAGAACAATAAAACCGTAGGAAAAGACCTTGATGATATTTATGATGTTTTTTTCGTTTTCAACATTTGCCGCATTGTCTGTGATGTACCTTGAATTAAGACCATTTTCGCTTAACATTTCTTTTATATTGTCATAGGATGCCTTATGATCCGAGGAGGTCATATAATATCTGTAAGCATCGTCATCATTTTTCAGATAACCGTTGATCATATGATCATATACGCTTATGGGATAGATCATTTTTATCGGAAGAAAGGATGATCTTTGGAGATAAAAGGGGGTGTCCATTATTACTTTATTGGATTTTATAGATACGGTTGTAATGACTTCTGCTGCCGAAAGTTCAAGAATATCATTTTCGTCCGAGACGCTTTGGTAAATTACACTAATTATATTTCCATCGGAATCCTGTACAATTTCTCTGTCATAGTATCCGTCAATTGCCTTGATATAACTACATTCAATTTCGAATTGCCGAGAATTAAGAGTGTTGACAGTCTGATATTTTTCTCCGTTGAAAATGGTGTTCCGTCCGATGGCTATTCCCATGGGATCCTCTTTGTTATAATAGTCCTCTCTGTCAAGACCGTATTTGTCAATAAGCTTGTCAAATTCGCTATCATTTATAAAATAAGCACAGCCGTAGACGAATACCTTTTCAAGCTCTTCCTGTTGGGTTGATGAAATATATTCATTTGTAAAGAAACTCTTATCAATATAGTTGTCAAAATACAATTCTTTGGTATAAACCGCTTCATTGACATTTGGGTCGGTGCGAAGAAGCTCCAAGATGTCATCCGCAGTTTTAGTGCCCATGTCCGAAGGCTCGGTGCTTACAAAAATATCATACCCAACCGATGAAAAAATACCTGTAACCGAGTCTGTAAGATAATTAGTGAAAGCAGAAGCCGAAACGAAAAGTACAATGCTCATAAATAAACTGATAACGGTAGAGCGGTATTTTTTTTTGCTGCGTTTGTAGTATTTTACTGCAAGTATACCTGAAAGACCGAAGATCCGTTGAGTAAGCTTTGAGACCTTTACCTGCTTAGCCTTGGTTCGGATGTCTCTGTTTTGTCTGATGGCTTCAACTGCAGAAACCTTGGTGGCTTTTTTTGAGGGTATCCATGCCGAGA
>SVUF01000119.1 GCA_015063395.1 Oscillospiraceae bacterium | reverse complement strand
GGGTCCTGAACCGTCTTCGTGTCTCCAACCGATTACGTTGATACCGTTTTCATAACACTTTGTTCCGTTTTCGTCTGTTACAAATCCGTCAGCGATCTCAAGACCTGTTTCGTCGTTCCAGATATAGTATTTTCCGCCGATGGTCTTGGAATAATCCACAAGAACACATGTTGACGAAGCATAATATGTCACGCCGTTTTCATCGGTGAACCAGCCCTTGAGGTACTCTCCGTCCTTATAATAATACTTTTTGCCGTCTATTTGAACCACACCGTTTTCTATCACCGCGTGATTATCGTCAAAGACATATAGCTTTCCGTCCACAGTGATCTGCGATCCTGTAAACAAGCTTCCGTCGGATCTGAGGAAATAATATGTTGCCCCGTCAATTACAGTAAGTCCCTTGGCATACACGCCTTCCGTAAGCATATATTTTGTTACTCCGTTTTCAGTGATCCAGCCGTATTTCTCAGTTGTATACACTGCAGTATAGGTTGCAGGTGCTGTTGCGTGCTTGGGAATTGCCACCCATGTGACAAATTTGTAGATGTTGTCACTATAATGCTCACCTGAAAATTCAGGGATCTCGCCAATTGGTCCGTAGCCCTTATATGTTGTTCCCCCTGCAATCCAGGTGATCTCATATTCAAGCTTACAGCAGACATCTGAAAGCAATCCTGTATATGTCATGGTATTTCCCTTGTATACCCTGAAATCTATTGTATAGGTTTCGTTATACTTGGGCATGAAGCCCATTTCAAACACGGGGAATCTTACAAGCCCGTATGACGACGAGAACTTATAAAAGGCGTTTGAAGCAGAGGGTGTATATGAATATGCGGTCTTATTGCCCGTTGAATCGGTGATGTCCAATACGAAAAGGCTGCTGTGATCGTAGAAGCTGTCATCAATTCCGTCAAATCCCAATGTCATGTATGTATTGCCCGACCAATACTCAAAGTCATTTCCCGATGAGAAATAATGCTTGGGAGTCATCGCCTTTGATGAATCGGTGTAAATGGGCGCAACACTCAATACATATCCTGCCGATGCACCGTTTGCCTTATAGATCACATTTTCCCCGATTATGCTGAGGTTTACATAATACGTTCTGTTCTTCACAGGTACAAATGGCTCGGCTGTGTTGCAGATCTCAAATCGGAAAAGCTGATTTGATGAGGAAAAGGCATAATTTGAGGCAGGTGCCAAAGTTTGCTTTGCAGTCTTTGTAACGCCGCTTTCCGTCCATCTGTATTGAAGCTCGAATATATAATCCGACCTGTTATTCCAGATCTCGCTGATGACTGTTGACCCTGTAAGAGTGAACAAAAGCTGTGTCTGACCCGACCAATTCTCCATTCCCGTGCCGTATCTGCCTCCCGTCAAGGATACAACGGTCTTTTGGGTTTCAAACTCTGCATTTGCACTTATGGACGCCATGGGCATTGTTTCGGGAAGGGATCTGTCAATGCCTGCAATATCGGTGGCATAGATATCCGCGCTCCAGCCCTTGAAGGTATATCCTGTTTTTACGGGAGCTTTGGGAAGAACGATCTTGTCTCCTCCGTTGTAGCTCTGCTGCAGATAAAGCTCTCCGTCAACATAGTAGTTTATATAAACCTTGCCGTCGGAGCTTTCCTTTATGCCCTCAACGGTTATTTCAATGTCCTCGCTAACCTTGGAGATCCTATAAACACCGCCCTGCTTTTTCACAAGCTCTCCGTTTACATAAACTGCGGCGTCGGCATCGGTATAGCCCTCGCAGGTATTCAGGGTGAATGTGAAATCTTCACCGTATTTCAAGGTGTCCTTTTCATAGCTTACAAAATATCTTTCATCGCAGGGGGCTGATACCTTGAAGCTTGTATAGTCTGTAAACTCAACCTTTCCGCCCATTACAAGAGTGTTGACTCCCGATGATGTCACAAAGATCTCGTCTTTGTAGGTTGCCACTGTTGCGCCCGCTGAGTTTATAAGGCTTATTGATGAATACTTAACCGTTGCGCTTCTGTTTGCTCCGAATCTTACACCGAAAACATAATCATTAAAGCTCTTGCCCTCGGGTATGGAGTCTATAAGCTGTGCGTAGCTCAAATACATCGTAGCGGTTTCAGCATTTCCGTTTATATTTCCCGAGAAGGTGAGATAATTGGACGCATCGGTATTATAGCTGAACTTTTCATAGTTGGGGTGAGCGCATATATTCGTTCCGTAGTAGAACGCCGCAGGGATATCCTCGGTTACCGCTCCTGTTTTCTTATCCTTTCTTGTAAGGATCATATATACGCCTTCGCGGTTAGCGACGTTTACACTGACCTTGAGCATAAGCTCGGGACGTGTCAGAGCAACGTCCTCATCCCAATATACAAAGCAGAACTGATCAAGAGCCCATGTTCTGTCTGCAGGATATCCGGAAAGAGAAGAATACTCGGAAACGGTGTTTACGGCATCGTACATGATCCATATATATCCGCTGTTTCCCCAACCTGTTCCCCAGGAGTTGGATACAAGAAATCCGCCCTTCAAGGTCACTCCGTTGCATTTTGCGGTAATGTTGTCATCATACCCAACGATTGTAACCTGATGTCCTCCCGCATCCTTTCCCGATGCAGACACAACAACCTGTTCTCCTGCCTTACCGTAGGTTCCTCCCCCCGTCAGAGTTGAAAAATCCCATCTTGCAGGATATCCGCCCGTTACCACCGCATTGCCGCGGTTAAGAGCGTCCTTGATCTTTGCAACAAGATTCCTTCCTGCCTGTGAGGTCGTGAACATTACGTTTACCTCACCGTTTACAGTGGGCTCAGCGGTGCTGACATAGTCTCCTCCTGTGACCCATATCTGCTCATAATCTGTAAGTCGGTATGAAAGAGCATTATAGCCAAGGGTGTTTATGTTGTCCCAGCAAACAGCACTCTTGGAAAGAGTTCCCGCGGTAGTATAATATCTGCTTCCTCCGTAATATTTATAAAACGTGCTGTTATTAAGGGTTGCCGCGCCGTGATCCACAAGAACATCGTAGACCCACGCAGTTCCCGATCCCGCAAGTGTATATGTAAACTTGGGGGAGAATATGTTTGCCTTTGTGTTTTTTGATGGAGTCCAATTTGCATTTGGATCAAGACTGTGAATATATCTTGACACCGCATTGGTGAACTGTGTGTAGGTTATGGCATTTGATGCACAGCATCCCACTGCTCCCTGGTCGTCAATGGGTGGCAAATGCACCGTTCCCACAAGTGTCACTGCGGACGGCAAAGCTGCGGCATCATAAAGCTCCGCCGAATCCTCTGAAATTCCTGCGGGTTGTTCCTCCGAGCTATAGTCCGCCCATGTGTACAGCGGTATCGATGAAAGCAGTGTGGAAATTACCAACAATAAAACCAATATTTTTTTCATAACTTACCGTCCTTTCATTATTATTGCATTTATTCCTTTGTCTGCACTGTTATTTTACCATAAATACAGATTTCTGTCAATTATTTTAAAAATGAGAACTTAAAAAAAATATAGTAAAAGCACTGACACGTTTGTAGGAGTCGCCAACATCTCAAACGTACCGGTCACCAAAAAAGGACATAAAATGCCCATGTGGGCTTTTACGTCCTTTCATTCATTTATTCAAATATCCGTCAGAGTTGCCGCCATTACAGCCTTTATGGTGTGCATTCTGTTTTCAGCCTCGTCAAATACTATGGAAGCAGAGCTTTCAAACACCTCGTCGGTAACCTCCAGACAGTCAAGTCCGAATTTTTCTCCAACCTCTTTGCCGATGCCTGTTTTGGAATCGTGGAAAGCAGGTAAGCAGTGCATAAATACCGCGCCATCTCCTGCGTTTTCCATGATCTTACTGTCAACTCTGTAGGGAAGAAGATCATTTATTCTCTCCTGCCATACCTCTGCAGGCTCTCCCATGGATACCCATACATCAGTATAAATTACATCAGCGCCCTTGGTGGCAACAGCGGTATCTTCAATAAACTCAAGCACCGCGCCTGTTTCTTTTGCAACCTTCAAGCATTCGTCAACAAGTGCCTTGTCAGGAAAATATTTCTTTGGCGCACATGCAACAAAGTGCATTCCCATTTTTGCGCATCCTACCATGAGAGAATTGCCCATATTGTATCTTGCGTCCCCCATATACACGAGCTTTATGCCCGAAAGCTTTCCAAAATGCTCTTTTATGGTGAGAAAATCTGCAAGTATCTGTGTTGGGTGGAATTCATTGGTAAGACCGTTCCACACGGGTACGCCTGCGTATTTTGCAAGCTCCTCAACAATTTCCTGACCGAATCCGCGGTATTCAATTCCGTCATACATACGTCCCAGAACTCTTGCGGTGTCAGCAATGCTTTCCTTCTTTCCGATCTGTGATCCCGTGGGGTCAAGATATGTTACGCCCATTCCAAGATCATATCCCGCAACCTCAAAGCTGCAGCGCGTTCTTGTGCTGGTCTTTTCAAAAATAAGCGCAATATTCTTGCCGCGGCACATATCATGGATCTGCCCTGCCTTCTTTTTAGCCTTCAGCTCAGAGGCAAGATCTATAAGTCCCGAGATCTCCTCGGGAGTGAAATCAAGAAGCTTCAAAAAGCTTTTTCCTTTTAAATTCATGTTTCTCTCCTTTTTTAATTGGGATTTTTTGCAGGGAGAACTTTCCCTTAAAAGCTTCCCCCTGCACCCCCTCAAAAACTTTTATAAAGGGGAATTTTTTATTTTTGTTTGTGCCTCATTGAATTGTTGGTCGTGTTGTTGGTTCTCGGTAATACACTGATTGGATCGTGTTTTTCCTGCTTTATTAAAGTTTCTTGGTGGGGTATGAGACAAAGCCCCAAAAACAAAATTCAAACAACCTCAAGAATGGTATTCACTGCTTTTTCAAGCAGGGGCATGGGTATATTAAGAGCGGGTAACAGCCTTACCTTATCCTTGGC
>SVUF01000006.1 GCA_015063395.1 Oscillospiraceae bacterium | reverse complement strand
GAGTCTTGTTCTTGTTGACGGTTCAAAAAATAAAGTAGCAAGTTTTTTCCCTTTACACTTTTCAGCGTATTCCTGGGGGTTGTCAATTATATCCTTTGCAGTTTCAATAAGGGCGTCAATTTCCTCAACTGTAAGGTCGAGTATATCTATCAGACTTCTCATTATATCTCCTTATTTTATCCAGCTTTCGTCCGAAGGATTATTTCTGAAAGCAATAAGACGGCTGATGTCATCCGCTTTGATATATCCTTCCTCAGCGGCGGTTTCTGCAATTACGTCAAAGTTTGTAAGTGAATGATTTTCTACATTAGCAGCAGCCAGTCTTTCAAGACCCTTTTTCATACCATAAGTGAAAATGCTTACAACACCAAGAACCACGGCTCCGGCCTCACGAAGTACATTTACAACTTCGATTACGCTGCCGCCTGTGGAAATAAGATCTTCTACAACAACAACCTTCTGACCTGCTTCAAGTTTACCTTCGATCTGATTCTGACGTCCGTGATCCTTTGCTCCGGAACGAACATATCCCATGGGCATACCAAGAATATGACCCGTAATTGCTGCATGTGCAATTCCCGCAGTTGACGTTCCCATAAGAACCTCTGCGTCCGGATAATATGTTTTTACAGCTTCAGCAAGGGCATTTTCAACATCATTTCTTACATCGGGTGCGGTAAGTGTAAGACGGTTGTCGCAATATACAGGGCTCTTGATTCCGCTTGCCCATGTAAAAGGCTCATCAGGACGGAAGAAAACCGCTTTAATTTTCAGAAGATCTTTTGCAATTAATTTTTCAGTATTCATCTTTATTCTCCTTATCCAACAAATTCATTTAAACATCTTTCATATGCCGCAACAGGGTCTGCAGCAGCCGTGATGGGTCTTCCAACAACAATATAATCTGAGCCAATTTTTTTAGCTTCAAGAGGAGTCATAACTCTCTTCTGATCTCCGACATCACCGTCGGCAAATCTTACGCCCGGAGTTACTGTTACAAATCCATCTCCACATCTCGCGTGTACCTTACCAGCCTCAAGAGGAGAGCATACAACACCGTCAAGCCCTGCTTTTTTTGCGTTCTCAGCATAGTGCATTACAACTTCATCAATGGGCTTTTCGATGAGAAGGTCTTTTTTCATGCTTTCTTCATCCGTAGAAGTAAGCTGAGTAACAGCAATAAGAAGAGGTCTTGTTCCGTCGGGTCTTGTAAGTCCTTCAATTGCTGCTTCCATCATTCTGATTGTACCGCCTGCGTGAAGATTTGTCATATCAACGTCAAGTCTTGAAAGAACAGCCATGGACTTTTTTACTGTATTGGGAATGTCATGAAGCTTAAGGTCAAGAAAGATCTTGTGTCCTCTTGCTTTAAGTTCCTTAACTATGGATGGACCTTCAGCATAATAAAGTTCCATTCCGATTTTTACAAAGGGTTTCTTCCCCGTAAATTTATCAAGAAATTCAAATGTCTTCTGTGCACTGTCAAAATCACAGGCAATAATTACATCCTTACCCATTAGTGTGCTCCTCCTATTATTTCTTTAAGTGAATTTATTTTATATTTTTCCATTACTCTTGGCAGATCCTCAATAATATTTTTACATGCATAAGGCTCTACAAGATTTGCAGCACCAACCTCAACTGCAGTTGCTCCGGCAAGCATCATTTCAATTACATCCTCTGCAGTAGATACTCCACCCATTCCGATTATTGGAATTTTAACTGCTTCGTAAACCTGATAAACCATTCTTACTGCTATGGGGAAAATCGCAGGACCGGAAAAGCCACCCATTTTATTTGCAATTACAGGTTTCTTTTTATTTAGATCAATTCTCATACCGAGCATAGTATTAATAAGGCTTATTCCGTCCGCTCCGGCTTCCTCACAAGCTTTAGCTATTGAAACAATATCTGTTACATTGGGAGAAAGCTTTATGTAAACAGGCTTTGTTGTAACTGCTTTTACTGCCCTTGTTACTTCAGCTGCTGCTTCGGGTGAAGTACCAAAGCTCATTCCTCCCCCGTGAACGTTGGGACAGCTGACATTGACTTCAAGCCAACCAACCTGGTCACATTTATCAAGCTTTTCACAGGTATAGGCATAATCTTCAACTGAAAATCCGCTGACATTTGCCATTACCTTTTTGTCAAAGCATTTTGCAAGCTTGGGAAGCTCATCACTTATAACCTTTTCAACACCTGGGTTTTGAAGTCCAACTGCATTGATCATACCTGAATAACACTCAGCAATTCTTGGAGTAGGATTTCCAAAACGAGGATCCTTTGTAGTTCCTTTAAACGAGAATGTTCCAAGCACATTTATATCATATAACTCGGCAAATTCATATCCAAACCCAAATGTTCCGCTGGCAGGGATTATAGGATTATCAAGCTCAATTCCAGAAAGATTAACTTTTAAATTCACCATATTATCTCCTCCTTGAACATTACAGGACCTTCTTTACAAATACGCTTGTTACCTGTAAGGGTTTTGCATGAGCAACCCATACAAGCGCCAAATCCGCATCCCATTCTTTCTTCAAAGCTGAGCTGTCCCGAAGTAATTGATGCTTTAGACACAGCTTTCAGCATCGGTTCAGGACCGCAGGTATAAAAATAAGTATATTCAATTTTTTCCATAGCATTTGTTACAAACCCCTTTATGCCATAAGATCCATCAACGGTTGTAACATATACATTTGCCCCAAGAGCCTTAAATTCTTCCTCGTAGAATACCTCTTCTTTTGTATTAAAGCCAAGGATAACATTGACCTTTTTACCTTCTTTTATAAGATCCTTTGCAAGAAGATACATGGGTGGAACGCCAACTCCTCCTCCGATAAGTAAGGGATTTTCTCCGGATAATGAAAGATCGTATCCGTTTCCAAGTCCTGTGAGAATATCAAGTTCCCCACCCTTCATCAGACTCATCTGTTCGGTTCCCTTTCCAACAACCTTATAAACAAGTGTCAGCTCAGTGTCCGTTCTGTCGCAAACAGAAATCGGTCTACGCAAAAAATTGCCTTGAAGCTTTAAATTTACAAACTGACCTGAGCAGGTGATATCTGTGGTATCACCCGCAAGCGTCATTTTGTAAACGTTTTTAGTAAGCGGAGTATTGTCTATTATCTTAAATATTCCTTGCTTCATTTTCTGCTCCTATTACGCATCTATTGTTGAAATTCCAAGAGTTGTTTCGTCAAGTACATCAAGAAGAACCTTTACGGTGTCAAGCGATGTAAACATTGTTACATTGCTTTCAGTTGCATATTTTCTGATCTTATATCCGTCACTTGTTTCCACATTTGCACCTATATCACTTGTGTTAATTACATAGGCAATGTGGCCTTGTCTGATTGAATCCTGGATCTCGTCACTGCCCTCTTTTATCTTCTTGAGGATATGTGTTCTGATTCCATTGCTCTTGAGGAATTTTGCTGTGCCTTCGGTTGCCTCGATATTAAATCCGAGATCGTAGAATCTGCGAATCAAAGGAAGTGCCTCATCCTTGTCTTTGTCTGCTATTGTTACAAATACTGTGCCATAATTTTGCAAATGCATTCCCGATGCTTGAAGAGCCTTATAGAGCGCTCTGTTAAGCTTATCATCATATCCAATGGCTTCTCCTGTAGATTTCATCTCCGGAGAAAGATATGCATCAAGTCCGCGGATCTTATTAAAGGAGAACACAGGAACCTTTACGTACCATCTCTTCTTTTCTTCGGGATATATATCAAAGATACCCTGCTCCTTAAGAGACTTTCCAAGAATTACTTCTGTTGCAATATCAGCAAGACAGTAACCCGTTGCTTTAGAAAGGAAAGGAACTGTTCTGGAAGAACGAGGATTTACCTCAATTATATATACCTTTTCATTTTCATCAACAATGAACTGAATGTTATAAAGACCAATGATTCCAATTCCAAGTCCAAGTTTCTTTGCATACTGAAGTATAATACCCTTTACTTTATTGGAGATACTGAACGAAGGATATACACTAATGGAGTCTCCTGAGTGAACTCCTGTTCTTTCAACAAGCTCCATGATACCGGGAACAAACACATCGCGGCCATCGCAGATAGCGTCAACCTCAACCTCCTTACCGCTGATATATTTATCAACAAGAACAGGCTTGTCTTCATCGATTTCAACTGCAGTTTTAAGATAGTGGCGAAGCTGCTCCTCATTTGTTACGATCTGCATTGCACGTCCGCCGAGTACAAATGAAGGACGCACAAGAACGGGGTATCCGATGTCATTTGCAGCCGCAACACCATCTTCAATCTTGGTTACCGCTCTGCCCTTTGGCTGAGGAATTCCAAGCTCTGTAAGGATCTTTTCAAATCTATCACGGTTTTCAGCCCTGTCAATTGCTTCGCAGTCCGTTCCGATGATTTTAACACCTCTGACCATAAGGGGTTCCGCAAGATTGATTGCAGTCTGACCACCGAGAGAAGCAATTACTCCGTCAGGATTTTCAAAATCAATGATGTTCATTACATCCTCGGGAGTAAGAGGCTCAAAATAAAGCTTATCACTTGTAGTGTAGTCTGTGGATACTGTTTCCGGGTTGTTGTTTATGATGATTGCTTCATATCCTGAATTTTTAATGGTTGTAACAGCATGTACTGTTGAATAGTCAAACTCAACACCCTGACCAATTCTGATTGGTCCTGCTCCAAGAACCACAGCCTTCTTCTTGGTTGTAAGAATGGATTGATTTTCGCCTGTATAGGTTGAATAGAAATAAGGAATATATGCGTCCGTATGAAGCGTATCAACCATTTTAAATACAGGAGTTATATTATTGAATTTTCTGAACTTTGTGACTTCAAGCTCGGGTTTATTCCACAAAAATCCAATAAATTTATCAGCAAATCCCATTTTCTTTGCTCTTGAAAGAACTTCTGCATTAAAAGGATTTTTAGAAAGCTCCTTTTCCATCTCAACAATTCTATAAAACGCCTCAAGGAAATACTCTGTTATCTTTGTATATTCATGAACTTTACCAAGTTCTTCTCCGCGGCGAATTAACTCAGTTACAGCAAAAATGGTATCTGCACGGAAATCCTTAAGATAGTCAATAAGCATTTCCTTTGTATATTCTGTAAATTTTTTGAGGTAAAGATGATCGACTCCGATTTCCAAAGAACGAACGGATTTGAGCATACACTCCTCAAGATTTGAACCAATTCCCATTACCTCGCCTGTAGCCTTCATCTGTGTACCAAGCTGATTGGACGCAGATGTGAATTTATCAAACGGAAATCTGGGGAATTTAGCAACAATATAATCAAGTCTGGGTTCTTTGGCGGCATTTGTGTTTGCAATTGCAATTTCATCAAGAGTCATACCCACAGCAATTTTTGCAGTTACTCTTGCAATGGGGTATCCGCTTGCTTTGGAAGCAAGTGCAGAAGAACGGGATACTCTCGGATTGACCTCGATAAGATAATATTCGCTTGTTACAGGGTTAAGAGCAAACTGTACATTACAACCGCCTTCTATTTTAAGTTCTCTAATGATCTTTATTGCACTATCATTGAGCATCTTAAGATCTTTGTCATTGAGCGAAAGGATAGGAGCAACAACAACAGAGTCTCCTGTATGAACTCCAACAGGGTCAACGTTCTCCATACCGCAAATTGTAATTGCATGGTCACTTGAGTCCCTCATTACCTCAAATTCAATTTCCTTATATCCTTTAACGCTTTTTTCAATAAGAACCTGATGTACAGGAGAAAGCTTGAATCCGTTCATACCGATTTCGATGAGCTCTTCTTCATTGTTGGCAAATCCTCCGCCTGTACCGCCCAGTGTAAAAGCAGGACGAAGAACAACAGGATAGCCGATTCGCTTTGCCGCTTCCTTGGCATGCTCGAGATCATATGTGATCTCAGAAGGAATTGTGGGTTCGCCAATTGATTGACAAAGCTCCTTGAAAAGCTCTCTGTCTTCAGCGCGTTCTATACTTTCGCTGCTTGTTCCAAGAAGCTCAACACGGCATTCTTTGAGTATTCCCTTCTTTTCAAGCTGCATTGCAAGATTAAGACCTGTCTGACCGCCAATTCCCGGTACAATTGCATCGGGCCGTTCATATCTGAGAATTTTTGCAACATACTCAAGGGTGAGAGGCTCCATATATACCTTATCAGCAATCGTTGTGTCCGTCATGATCGTTGCAGGGTTTGAATTTACAAGGACAACCTCATAACCTTCTTCCTTTAATGCAAGACAAGCCTGTGTTCCCGCATAGTCAAATTCTGCTGCCTGACCAATGATGATCGGACCTGAGCCAATGATTAAAATTTTTTTCAGATCTGTTCTTTTTGCCATATCTGCCTCCTGTATTTTATCTTCCTATAAAGTTAAATTATTTAGCACTTATATTAATTTTTAATTTTATTTTTTATAAACTATTTTATCGCCAAGAACTGTCATAAGATTTACGCCGAATAGCTCTTCTCCTTCAAATGGAGTTGCCTTCCCCATTGAAATGAACTCTTCGGGGTCCACCTTGAACGAACTATTAAGATCCCAAACGGAGAAACTGCCGTCAAACTCGATTCCAAAGCGTTTTCTTGGATTGATTGCCATAAGCTCAATCACTTTTTCAAGAGTGATTATTCCTTTTTTAACAAGGTATGTATACATAAGTTGGAATGCCGTCTCAATGCCAACGATTCCAAATGCACTTTTCTCAAGCCCCTTTGCTTTTTCCTCAGCAGAATGAGGCGCGTGATCTGTTGCAATCATATCAATGGTACCATCCTTGATACCTTCAATGAGTGCATCTCTGTCCGCCTTGGATCTTAACGGGGGATTCATTTTAAATCTACCCTCTTCTTTAAGATCCTCATCAGTCAAAATAAGATAATGCGGAGCTGTTTCGCAAGTGATATTAACTCCCTCTGCTTTCGCCCTTCTGATTGCTTCAACGCTTTCCTTGGTAGAGATATGGCAAACGTGATACGAACATCCTGTTTTCTTCACAAGCTCAATATCTCTTAGGATCTGCGCGTATTCGCTTTCAGAACAAATTCCTCTATGTCCGTGATCTTTAGCATAAACACCGTCATGAATGTATCCGCGCTTTAACAAATCATTAACTTCACAGTGTGCAACGATCATTTTGCCAAGGGATTTTGCTGTCCTCATTGCATCAAGCATCATCTCGTCGCTTTGAACGCCTCTTCCGTCGTCTGAAAAAGCAATTGCATCATTTACCATGTTTTCCATGTCGGAAAGTTCATTTCCAAGCTGACCTTTTGTAATGGACGCATATGGATGAACATTGATTACAGCGTCTTTTTTTATTATGTCAAGCTGAATAGCAAGGTTTTCCTTTGTATCAGGAACGGGCTTTAAATTCGGCATGGTGCATACATCGGTATAACCACCTCTTGCAGCAGCCTTAGATCCTGTTTTTATAGTCTCTTTATAAGAAAAGCCCGGCTCGCGAAAATGAACATGCACATCGCAAAAACCGGGAAAAACAATATAATCGCCAACGCTTGAAATACAAACGCTGCCGCTAATTATTGAATCTTCAAATTTTGATTTTATATTATCAGCAAGGAGATTGATTTCGCTCGGTGTAATCTCAAACTTTTTCATAAATACTCCTTTCAATGAAAACATCAATGATAACAAAAAAGCCTTGTCGCAACCGACAAGACAGTGAAAGAAATCATCTTCCAAAATCATTTTTTAAACTTTTTGACCTGTTCCTGCCGATTTATATAATCAACTTTATAATCTCGAATTATCTGAACTTAAATTTTAAATATTATATCATAACGAAAAAAATTTGTCAAGGTCTATTCCTCTGATTTTTCTTTCTTTTATTTCTTTTTTACACTTTGTTAATTATTCAAGTCTACTAAAACAGAGCCAATACAAAAATGCATTGGCTCTGTTTATTCAGTTATCATTGTTTTTTCTTCGTCATTATGATAACACCTGCAATACCTGCCAAAACCACTATGGCAACTACCGCAACAATTACAATGATCGTTGATGAGTTATCATTTTCATCATTGCTTTCAGTCTTAGGTGCATTTGTATTATCATCGGTGGGTATAGAAACAGTCTCATCGGGAATATTTGTATCTTTTGCTGTTGGAGACGGTGTTGTTGTTTCTACAGCGGTGTTATCGGGAGTAGGTGTTGCTTCGCTTCCATCAAGAGATATTTTGAAGATCGCTGCATTTTCTGACGAAATACTGAAATTGATGTATCCATCTTCAACATCATAGGTCTTGCCCGACCAAAGTTCCTTTGCCGTTGATGCAAGTTCCTTCTGATCGCCAACAATATCAGCAAAATTATATACTATATCCTTTGATTCGCTAAAATTGAATATAGCAACATAAAGATATCCGTCGTTTATGCAGTAATATGTATCCGCACACTTATCAAAAATAATATTTGATGTGGGTTTGAACATTAATCCAAGCTTTGCAAGTTCAATAACGTCCTTATTTCCGTACAACTTCAAAATTTTATTGTGATCGGAAGATCCTTCGGCAATCACAGAAAGGTTGTCTCCGATTATGAAGCTTGTTCCGCTGATTACTCCTGTAGTAACTCTGACACGTCCCACATTCTCGTTTACGCCCGTAACAACCAAATGGTCAGGATCGGGATATGCATATAAAGATTTCTGCCAAAAGCATGACGTCAGATATGAAAGAACATGACGGCTATTATCAATCGATGAAAAAGCATCGCAGCTGATTCTTCTTCCATCAGCATATTGATAAGGAAAAACCGGTGAAATTGATAAATTTACAAACATTTTGCCATCACATATTTCATGGATCTTTTTCATTCCATAATTATACGCCTGCATACCCGTTGTAATTTCGTCAAGATAATGATCTCCTTCAAGGGCTCCGTGAGTAGTAAAATCAAGCTTAATATATTCAAAGCCAAGATCAATAAAATAATTTAGTCTGTCTTCAATTCTTGAAACTGTTCCCGGGTGAGTAGGGTCAAGGGCAAATCCACCGTCAAGTGTTCCGTAAATTCCGTTGCCGTCATAGGATCTCAAGGCAGCATCGTAGAAGGTATATTGTGAGCCTTCCATTTTATCATTCTTGATCTCTTCAACACTGGACTGCCAGCACGCAAAGGGCGTGAAATAAATTCCCGCCTTTTGATTATTTTCATGACAGTGCTTTACAAAGGCTGAAAGAGCCTCATCGATCGTCATGTTGCATGATGGGTCATTTTTGTGAATATAATCCCAGAAAGAGTCTATGTTTACATAAACAGGAGCATCGTCGCTTTTCCATGTTTCCTGAAGATGTTCTTTTATATAATCCGATACTGAATTCATTGCCCCGTAGCTGACACCGCTTCCAAGAGATCCCCAAGAATTAAAGCCAAAAGGTACATCCTTAACAGAGGTTTTAGGAGCAACCTGCTCTGCATTGGCATTTCCAAAAAGCTCAAGTCCCGTTTTCCATTCATCGTTTACACATACAAACATAAGTGGGGATGCAATCTCTTTACCGCTAACATATCCATGGAAGTATTTATCACGGGTTCCATTGTTGGATACTCCTGCATAAAGATCCAATCCTTTGATTTCTCCATCCTCAGCATTTATATTCAATGCCGATTTCCAAGTATCATGCGAAAGTGATCCGCATACTATGCTCATATCGGTTGTTTGGCTAAAATATGCGCCGACCTCATAGCTTGTAGTTGTATGTCCAAGCTCAAGCTGTTGAATGAATTGGGGCTCTTCCCATTTATCGTTATCAAAAGGTATCTTAAGGAAGATTCCGTCTTCAATGTTAATTGAATTACTGTATACGGACAAAACACTGATATAATTTGTCGAAATGTCTTTTTCAGAAGTAATCTTAACCTTAATGGTCAGATATTCTTTGTTCTTATCAAAAATAAACTCTTCTGCCAGCTTGCCGTCAAAATCATTGTGTCCTGTGTGTTCAAAAACAAAACCATCCTTGCCTTGTATTTCAGAATAATTATGATTCTTGAAATCGTCAGAGGATATTATTTTTCCATCAAGGTCAAATTCAGAATGAGCGTTTTCAATTATATTGGTTATATTCTTACCTTCTGTATTTTTTCCAATTGTATAAACACCGTTGTTTTTATCAAACATCAAAACATATTTTCCAACATGCTCGACTTCATTATCGGCATTTGTATAGTTTCGGTCAACAAAATCTAAGGCACCTTTTTCATATATCTCAATTTTATCAAGATCGGGGCCGTACCAATCAGTTCCGATTTTAAGTGTTGCACCCTTTTTAAGCTCTATATTTAAAAGAATCGTCCCTACTGTGTCAAAGCTTCCTGTTGAAGGACAATCAAGTCTTGTTTCTTCTCCGTCAACTGTAAAAACAAAATACCTGTCGTCAGAACCCGAATAATAATATACACACATGGTATATTCTCCATCCGAAGGAACCTCAAGGTCATAAAACGTAATTGTACCCTCAACACTGCCTCCGCAACAACCTACGTTTCCTACCTTTTCTCCTCTTACAACTGCGGGTCCTTCAAGATATCCGCTTTCCGCTTCAAGAGTGAGTATCGGTCTTGATGCTCCGCCACCGCTAACAGCAAGAGCAAGAAGAGCTGATGTAATCATCAAAATTAATGTTATTGTAAAAATTTTCTTTTTCATATTCCCTCCAAATAAACTATTTAATATCACTCATGTCAAATTCATCAAGCCATTTATCTGCATCGGCGCAAACATTTTTCAAACAAGCTTCATCAAACGGTGTATCAAGTCCTGCCTTTTTCAAAAGTTCTGTAAATGTTGCCGTGCCGCCCTGTGATGTATAATCCATATAATGAGTCCATGCTGTTTTAATATCCTTTTGGATAAGCGCCCAAAATTGAAGAGCTACTGTCTGAGCAAGACAATAGTCTATATAGTAGAATGGGCTGTTATAGATATGTGACTGTCTCTGCCAAGCCTCACCGTCCGAATAAAACGGGATCTCACCGTCGGTTTTAAGCCAAGGCATATAAACACCAAGCAACTCGCGCCAAACATTATGTCTTTCTCTTGGTGTCATATCAGGCTTTTCATACACAACATGCTGGAAATGATCCACCATTGTTCCGTACGGAATAAATGTAATTGATGATGACAAATGACTATACAGGAATTTCTTTGAATCCTTTCCAAAAAATCTTTCTGACCATGGCTCTGCAAAGAATTCCATTGACATGGAATGAACCTCACATGCTTCAAGGCTCGGCCATGAATATTCCATTGGAACCCGGTTTCTGTTGAGCCAAAAAGCAAAAGCGTGGCCTGCCTCATGTGTAACCACTTCAACGTCATGCTGTGTACCGTTAAAGTTTGCAAATATAAAAGGAACCTCATAGTCATAAATTGATGTACAGTAACCTCCCGATTCTTTTCCTTCGGTTGACAAAAGGTCCATAAGCTCCATTTCCCTCATTGTTCTGAAAAACTCAGATGTTTCGGGAGAAAGCTCATCATAAAAAATTCCTGCGTTATTTACGATTTCATCGGGAGATCCGCAAGGTCTCGGATTTCCTGAGCGAAATTCAAGTGCGCTGTCCGCAAAGTTCATCGGATATGCTTTGCCAAGGCGCTCTGCCTGCTGTCTTTTGATTTTGTCAGCAACAGGAACAAGATATTTAATTACAGCCTCACGGAATTTTTCCACATCATGCTTTGAATAGCAGTTTCTCGACATACGGTTATATCCAAGCTCGGTATATCCGTCATATCCCATTTTTCTTCCCATTGTATCGCGAAGCTTTACAAGCTTATCGTATATTTCGTCAAGCTCTTTTTGATGCTCATGGAACCATTTGCCGTCCGCTTTCCATGCTTCAAGTCTTTCCTCGTCATCAGAAGATGTTTTAAATGGTGCAAGCTGTGAAAGTGTATATGTGTTTCCGCGAAATTCAATTTTTGCAGATGCGATAAGTTTTCCGTACTCTGTTACAAGCTCATTCTCCGCTTGAAGCTCGGGGATGATCTCGGGAGAAAATGTTTTAATGGCCATTTCAGCATTATCAAAATATAGTTTTCCATATTTCTTTGTAAAATCAGGCCTGAATTTGCTTGAAAGCATTGCAAGTATAAAGTTCTGGGAGTATTCTTCAAGCTCAGGAGAAACTGTATCCCAAAAATTATTTTCTTCCTCGTAGAATTTATCGTTTGTATTGATCGAATGACGAACACTTACAAGAGTTGCAAGAGTTTGAATATGTTTTGTGTCCTTCTGCAAGTTCAAGAACACTTCCTCGGCTTTTTCAAAACAAACAGCATTTTTTAGATCTTCCGTTGCTTTGATCATGTACTTTTTTATTTCCTCAACATTGGGACGCTTGTATGGCATTTCTGAAAACTTCATAAAATCCTCCGCACACTTTTTTTATTTGTCTTAATTATACACACTTTAACCTGTCTTGTCAATCATATTGATATTTTTATTTGTTTATATCAAATTAATACTCATTTTTTAGAATTATTAAAACTTTAAAGGAGACGACATATGAGAAATTATGTATTATTTAACCCTTTTTCAGGGCATGGTGACACAAGAGCGAAGTCCTCAGAGGTTGCAGAAAAGCTAAAAGGAGATTGCGTTTTTCTTGATATAACAAAAACAGATTACGAAAATCTGTTTTCAAAAGTTAATGAAAGTGACTCTGTAGTGATTTGCGGTGGCGACGGAACGATTAACCGTTTTGTAAATGATACCAAGGATATTGATATAAAATGTAACATTCTTTATTATCCCTTGGGAACTGGCAATGATTTTTTTCATGATTTAGGCTTCAAAGCAACTGACTGTCCTGTTTCTATCAATAAATACATAAAGGATCTTCCCATTGTTGAAGTCGAAGGCAAGGAATATAAATTTATAAACAATGTCGGATTTGGAATTGACGGATACTGCTGTGTTGTGGGTGATGAAATGAAGAAAAAATCAACCAAGCCAGTAAATTATACGGTAATTGCAATTAATGGCTTGCTGTTCAACTATAAGCCAACCAATGCTGTTGTAAAAGTTGACGGAAAGGAATACAGATACAACAAGGTATGGATTGCTCCAACCATGAAAGGAAGATTTTACGGCGGCGGCATGATGCCGACACCCTCTCAGGACCGCAGCTCAACGGACGGTACTTTATCGGTTATGATCTTCTATGGAAAAGGAAGACTTAAAACATTGATGGCTTTCCCATCTATTTTTAAAGGTGAACACATCAAGCATACTAATATGGTTGCAATACATACAGGAAAGGAAATCGAAGTTTCTTTTGATGACGGAAGACCTGTGCAGATAGACGGTGAGGTCGTTCCTGATGTTACAAGGTATATTGCAAAAACGAAATTAAAATCAAAAATATAATAGGGCTATTCAATTTAATTGGATAGCCTTTTTGTTTGGTCGTAAAACATAGGGATCGTTATTCAACTAATATGAATAAAATAAAAGAATAATTTAAAATGTCGATTCGTTTATTTGCAATTCTATTTAAAATTGACAAAAATATATTTCTATGATAGAATATTCTAAATACTAAACTTTGGAGGTTATATGAAAACAAAGCTTTCGCCAAAATTTTGGTTGTCACTAACAATTTTCAGCTTTATCGGACAGGTCGCATGGGTTGTTGAAAACATGTATTTCAACGTATTTATTTACAAAATGTTTAATGCATCGGTGTCAGACATCTCTTTGATGGTTGGTGCAAGTGCGGTCGCCGCAACGCTGACGACTATATTCATTGGAGCTATGTCAGATAAGATCGGAAAAAGAAAAATATTCATGTGCCTCGGTTATATACTTTGGGGAATTTCAATTCTTTCATTTGTTTTTATTAGAAAGGACGTCATAACCTCCCTCCTTGGATACACTGTAAACGCCGCATCAATCGGGATATCGGCTGTTATCATTCTTGACTGTGTTATGACCTTCTTTGGCTCGTCAGCCAATGACGCCGCATTCAATGCATGGCTGACGGATAGCACCGATTCCTCAAATCGAGGATCTGCCGAAGGACTTAACTCAATGATGCCCCTTGTAGCAATTCTTGCGGTTTTCGGAGGTTTCATGGCGTTCAATCTTGATCTGCCGGAAAGCTGGATTACTATTTACGCTATAATCGGTGGGCTTGTAATTCTTGTTGGAGTACTTGGATTCTTTATTATTGAAGAAAAACAATACGCTCCCATTGATATGGGTTACTTCAAAGGTCTTATTTACGGATTTTTACCGAAAACTGTTATACAAAACAAAAAATTCTATCTTACACTTTTGGCTTTCACAGTATTTAATATTTCTATCCAAATATTTATGCCATACCTTATAATCTACTATGAGGTATCTCTTGAAATGACAAACTATGTGCTTGTTATGGCTCCTGCTATAATTCTCGCATCTGTATTTACATTTTTCTGGGGCAAAATTTACGATAAACGCGGATTTTCATTTTCTTCCTTCATTTCCCTCGGGTTGCTTTTCATTGGATATATTCTCCTTTATATATTCAAATCAACAATACCCGTTTTTGTAGGCTCTCTCTTTATGATGTGTGGATATCTTTCCGGTATAGGCGTTTTCGGCGCAATGATCCGTGATCTCACACCCGAAAACAAATCAGGAATGTTCCAAGGAATTCGTATTGTTGCTCAAGTTCTTATCCCGGGAATTGTTGGCCCGTATATTGGCAAAACCGTTCTCGCAAATGCACGTATCATTACCAATTCCGACGGCACTACATCGTTTGTTCCCAACGAAAATATTTTCATCGCTGCATTGGCTGTTGGTCTTATTACATTTGTACTGACTATTTTCCTTACAAGTGGGACAACAAAGCAAACACCTACGGCATAAAAATGCCCATAGAAAAAAACTCACTCCTTGAGGAAATCATTTCAAATTCAAATTGGATATTAGAGGGTGTATATTACAAATGGGTTTTGGAAAGCTTTGAAAAGGCAGATATAATTTATGTTTTAGATATGCCAAGCTATCTATATAAATTTAGGATCATTTTTATAACAAACAAGAATCAAATATCTATGATCATCAATAAATAAATCGACCCGACAGCAATTCTGTCGGGTTTTTAAGGTTTTTTATAAGAAAAATGTAAAATTATCTTGAATAATAAAGAATATTATGTTATAGTATATTTGTTTAGATAAAGTTTAGACTTATAAACTTTCAATAAACAATACAAAAAAGAGGACATAAAAATGAATATTAAAGTTGTAAAAATGCCCTATGAAAAAGTTATCTCACTACCCAAGCCCAAGCATCAAAAACCAAAAAAGCCATGGTTCGCCATTGCTACTCTTGTTCGAATGCTTTCCCAAATCGATGCATGGCAGACAAAATTCAGCTATACATGTAAAGGCGAGAACAGTATTCCCGATGAACCCTGCATGATCCTTATGAATCATTCAAGCTTTATAGATTTAAAGCTTGCATCAAGAATATTATACCCTAAAAAATATCAAATTGTTTGTGCGGCAGATGCCATGGTGGGGCTTGATTGGATACTGCGTCCACTCGGATGCATCCCCACGCAAAAATTTGTAAATGATATGACTCTTATAAGAGATATTAAATATGCTCTTAACCAAAACAAAGCAAGTGTTCTTATGTATCCTGAAGCAGGTTATACCTTTGACGGAAAATGTGTTACACTTCCCGAGAAATTCGGAAGCCTATTCAAGCTTCTCGGAGTGCCTGTTGTGATGATTACAACTCGCGGAGCATTTGCAAGAAATCCTCTTTATAACGGTATTAAAAACCGTAATGTGAAGGTCAGCGCAGAGGTCGAATGTATTCTCACAAAAGAAGATGTAAAAAACAAAACGGTAGAAGAAATCGACGAAAAAATTAAACAAGCATTTTCTTTTGATAATTTTGCTTGGCAGTTCGAAAATAATGTAAAAATTAAGGAAGATTTTCGTGCTGACGGACTTGGAAATCTTCTTTATAAGTGTACAGAATGTCTCACCGAAGGCGAAATGATCGGTGAAAGTACTTCCTTATACTGTAAACACTGCGGTAAAAAGTATACACTCAACGAGCTTGGCAGACTTGAATCAGAAAATGGAGATGTAAAGTTCCCTCATGTTCCGGATTGGTATGATTGGCAAAGAAAATCTGCGGAAGATGAAGTGAATGACGGCACTTACGGCTTTGATGAAAATGTAAAGATCAACATGATGGTTGATTATAAAGCCATTTATGATATCGGAAATGGCAGACTTGTTCACAATGAAGATGGCTTCAAGCTTTATTTAGAGGACGGAACCATGATCTATGAACAGAAGCCTCTTTTTGCTCATAGCATTTGTGTTGATCTCCATTGGTACGAAAAAGGCGATGCCGTTTGTATCGGTGACAAAAACGGTTTGTTTTATTGCATGCTGGATAAGGGATATAAGGTAACCAAAACTCGTTTTGCTGTTGAAGCATTATATTCCAAGCTTCGCCCGAGAGTTAAAAGTTAAAAGAAAAAAACCCACATCTCTGTGGGTTTATTTTTATTTTTGCTTGTAATTTGCAAAGAAGTCCTTGAGCTTTCCAACAGCATCCTCAAGTATTTCAATTCTTGGAAGATATACAACTCTGAAATGATCGGGCTCACTCCAGTTGAAGCCCCGTCCGTTGATGAGCAAAATCTTTTTCTCCTTCAAAAGATCAAGTGCAAACTGTTCATCATTGGTTATATTAAACCTTTTTATATCGATCTTTGGAAATATATAGAACGCTGCTTTAGGCTTAACAGCAGTAATTCCCGGAATATCATTTAAAGCCTTGTGAATATAGTTTCTTTGTTCATATATTCTTCCGCCGGGAACAATATAATTCTTAACGCTTTGATATCCACCAAGAGCAGTTTGAACAATGGATTGGGCAGGAACATTTGAACAAAGTCTCATATTTGATAACATGTTCAAGCCGGCAATATAATCCTTTGCAGCTGCTTTATTCCCGCTCAAAACCATCCAACCTACACGAAATCCTGCAACCATATGTGATTTCGAAAGCCCCGAAAAAGTAACGCAGAACAAATCAGGTGCGATGGATGCAAAAGAAATATGCTCCTCTCCGTCCATTACAAGCCTGTCATAGATTTCATCAGAGAAAACCATTAATTGATTTTCCCTTGCAATATTGGCAATTTCTTCAAGAATTTCCCGAGGATATAATGCTCCTGTAGGATTATTTGGGTTTATGATAACAATAGCTTTTGTTTTTGGTGTTATTTTGCTTTTGATGTCATCGATGTCGGGATTCCATTCGGCTTCCTCGTCACATATATAATGTACAGCCTTGCCACCTGCAAGAGTTACGCAAGCAGTCCAAAGAGGATAATCCGGGGACGGAACAAGAACCTCGTCACCGTTGTCAAGTAAGGCTGACATAGACAAATTTATAAGCTCACTTACTCCGTTTCCCGTATATATATCATCGATGGTTACATCCTGTATATTTTTTAGCTGTGTATATTGCATTATTGCTTTTCTTGCAGAGAACAATCCCTTTGAGGGAGAATATCCCTCACATTCCGTAAGCTGATGGCGCATGTCAAATATTACTTCATCGGGTGCCCGAAAATCAAAAGGAGCGGGGTTTCCGATATTGAGCTTTAGGATCTGATATCCTTCAGTTTCCATTCTTGCAGCTTCGTCAACAACCGGCCCTCTGACATCATAAAGTACATTATCAAGCTTTGAAGATTTTTTAAATTCACGCATAATGGCCTCCAAAATGAATAATGTGTTAATTATATCACAAATTATTCATATTTGCAACATTTATTTTAATATTTTTATAAAAAAACGGTCTGAATTCGACCGTTTCTTTTTTATTCAGCAGACTTTTCGCTACCATCGTCATTATAATAGGGCTCAACCATTACCTCATGGATCTTTGGCCATGCTGCATATGTCATTGTGAATTCAATTATTCCAAGAGTCAGTATGAAAGGAAGTATTATTCCAATGGGCATATAAAGCTCAAGAATTGCATAATTCATAAGAATTACAGCAACAATAGCCACAAAACCAAGGAAATTTCTCTTGAGTCCGACAATTGAAAAAATTATTGCATTTTTGAAAAGCTTTCTTGTTGAGATCTTGAAGGTTACAAGCATTGGATATAGATACATTCTTGCAAACAAATAGAAAACAGCTACAAAAATAGATATTCCAAGGAAAACAGAGAAAATGAAATTGCCTGTATTTGCATTTGCATAGAAGAACATTATATCATAAACAATAAGACCCATAATAAGAAGATCCAGAATTCCTACAAAAAGTGCCTGGAACTTGTTTTTCTTTATTGTTGTTTTGATTCCGTCAATTATATAAACAGGATCCGACTTAACGATGTTGCGCATACTGAGACTTACAGCGGCATTTATATATCCAAAGGTTAAAAATATAAGAAGAGTAAGCCCCATTAAAACATATGTCCATGTATTACTTACATTGACCTCAACCTGTACACCATGTACCGCAAATAAAGCAGCACTTACAGGGTTTTGACCTGTATAGTTCAATGATCCAAAAAATGTTCCAAACATAGATGACTGAGGGGAAACTCCTCTGTCAGCTACAATTCCGCTTGAAGCTAAAAGCAAAAAGAAAATTGGAAAGTTGCCAAGAACATACACAAGATTGAGATTAAATATTCTACTGATATTTCTCCAAAGCATTACAAAATAATTAGTAATATTCTTTGGACTTTCCTTCATATTTCCCGTAGCATCATTTTTTGCAGTTCGATTCACAAAAAGATTATATAAATTAAATTTTTCTTTAGCCATTCTTTATTACTTCCCTTCTTTTCAGACTAAATTATATAAGATAACATATAGTTGACCGTAATATATACAGCAGGATCAAAACACCGCATCTTTGAAAATTGTGTTTGATATAGATTTTATTTACTCCCGATTTAAATGGGTGTTTGGAATTTGCAGAATAATATACCCTGAACTTATCCTGTTCAATTGCACTTGACAAAAGAAGGATCAATATGAAAGCTTCAACAAGGGTGAATAAGATGAAAATACAAACTCCAATTATAGTCTTGTCAACAAGCCTTGAGCCAACACAAGCACTTCCGGAATATCCCGAAATATATGATCTGATGCCAAGCGCTGTAATACTATACCATTTTCCCAAAAAATCATAACCTGAAAGAAAAATCACAAGGAAAGGAATTAAATGATATAGCCAGCCTTTTAAAAATCCAACAAAGGATATTCCCTGTTCTGTTATGATACCGTAAAAATAATTACCAAATAGAGTATCGGGCGAAAATTTGACCGAACAAACAAAAGAACCTATTCCATAAAATATAATAATGGAAAGAGGATAAATCAATCTTTTTAATTTTGGAATGTTTTTAATTTTTTTCATAAAATCACCACATGGTAATTTTATGATTTGCTACACCCATATATTACAATTTAGCTTTCAACTTAATGATTATTGTAACACATTATTTTACAAAATTCAATAGAAATTAAATTTTTTTTACATTAAATATGATTTTCACTTGAAATTATTACAATTATTTAATATAATGTAATTGTAACGGAGGATATTTTATGTTTTTTGAAAACCCTATGAAGATTTTTTACAATCTTCCTTCCCTTCACACAGAACGTCTTTATATGCGAAAAATGTTGCCTGACGATGCTGATGATATGTTTGAATATGCAAGTCTTGAAGAAGTCACCCGCTACCTTCTTTGGCGTCCCCATGTTTCCCCCTCGGAAACAAGAATGTATTTATACAGTCTAAAACGTGAATATTCACGCGGAAATCATCGCGAATGGGCTTTAATTGATAAGAAGACCTCAAAAATGATCGGAACCTGTGGATTTACTGAAATTGATATGGAAAATAAAACAGGAGAGCTTGGTTATGTTTTGAATCCAAAATTTCACCGTCAAGGCTATGCCGCCGAAGCTACGAAAAAACTCCTTTCAATCGGTTTTGATTATTTGGGTCTTGAGCGAATTGAGGTTAAATTTATGATCGAAAACAAAGCTTCACTTTCGGTTGCGCAAAAATGCGGAATGACATTTGAGGGTGTACTGCGTAGAAAAATGCTTGTCAAAGGAATCCAAAGAGACATTGGCTACGCATCAATTCTCAAAGATGAATATTATCTACATAACGAAAAACAAGACTATTCTGAATTTAAAACCATCAAAAAAAGTTTTTTTGATAGAATATGACTAAATACTTAAATTTTATTAATATTCAAAAAAAGACTTGATTTTTCCCAAGAATTAGTATATTATATTAAATGATATTTTAAATTTACGGAGGCATAGATGAACTACTTTATTCTTTCAATGAGTGCTGACGGTCAGCCCAACACTCTATTCCCAGCTATAATGATGCTTGTTTTTGTAATCGTTCTTTTCTTTTTCATGTCAAGAAAACAGAAAAAAGAAGAAAAGGCTCTTCAAGAAATGAAGGATTCCATAAAGATCGGAGATGAAGTCACAACCATCGGCGGAATCGTTGGCAGAGTTGTTAATGTTAAGGAAGAGACAATTGTTATCGAAACAACAAAAGACAGAACAAAGATCAGATTCCTCAAATCCGCAGTTAAGTCTGTTGATGTTAAGGCTGAAGACGCAGAATAATTTCAAGGCTTATTGAATATATTGTTAAAAAATATATTCGGAGGCTTTCAAATGAATAGAGAAAATGTAAAAAGCGTTGTAATATCGGTTTTCTTTGCCGAGTTTGCAGCGCTTCTCTTTTTGTTCTTATTTGCTCTAATAACCTATACCAAAGAAGATCCATCTAAATATTCCGATAACTCCGGAATACTTGGGCTACTGATCGGTGCTTTGACCTGCAGCATCATTTCTTCAATTCTTTCCAAAAGAAAAAACACAAATATACCAATTATATCCGGAGCGATATTCTGCACACTTCAAATAGTTACAGCTTTATTATGGAGTAATAATGACTTTAATATATTCAGTGTTTTTTATAAGGTTCTATTAATGATGGGAATTTGTGTACTGTCTTCATATTGCATAAGAGGAAGAAATAAAAAGAAAAAGCATCGAAAAGTCCTTTCTAAAAGGTAAAAATATGGCTGTAAGAACCTAAAAGTTTTTACAGCCATATTTCTTTAAATTTATCTTGTTGTATTTCTGACAACGGTACCGTTTGAATTATAGTATTTAAAAGCAGTAAGTGACTTTGAGCAAGCGTCAAATATTACAAGTCCTTCTCCACCCTTTTCGTCATCATAAATGAGGTAATAAATATCGGGAGAAGAATATGTAGACATTATTTCAACCTTTTTTGAAAAAGTCTTAGACTTAAGGGCTTCTTTGTCGGCACCTTCATAGGGAGCAACCTTTTTGATCTGTGACATTTTAATTCTTACAAGAAGCTTGTCAGCTCTTTCGCCGTAGATCTCTGTTGCAAAAAATTCGCTGTTTTCTATTGCATATGAATAATCTATGCAAAAATAGCGCCATGTAAAGAATTCAACAACCCATGCTCCAACAAAGAGAACAAATGCCATAATTACCATAAGTTCACCGAGTCCTGCCGCAATTCCTCCAACAAAAAGACCGAGTATTGCCGCAACATATACAACCCAGTAAAGAATACGCTTTGTTCTGTACTGACCTTCTACCTTCTTTTTAACAGTATAGTCAGCAACATTTGGTTTCTTAAAGGATTCATCACTGTTCGTTACAGTTGAGTTAGAAAAACGACCGGCAGCGCTTGTGATTTTCTTTGCTTTATAAGCCATAAAATAAACCTCCAAAATTTTTTATTCATACTCAAGTATTATAATACATTGTATAAAAATTTTCAATAGTTTTACAGGAAATAATTTAATTATTTTAATTCAATATTATTGTTTTTTAAAAGTGCTTCAAAATAATGAGCTTCAACAGGTGTTGTGTTCAGCTTTTTTCCAAAAAACGAATTGACAACGACCGGGAAACTACTGTGTTCGTCCATGGGAGTATTACTCTTGGCAATCATATATGAATATGATTGAAGGCTATAAAACGAAATGTCAAAGTCATAATTTACTTCACGGTGAGAAAAAGTAATTTTATGAGCATCGGGATCAAAAGTGAAATCGAGAATATCATTGATGTTTCTTATTGTCAATTTTTCTATGGCTGTTTCCTTGTTAGTTTCCAAAAGATAATAAAAATATGTTTTTGATGAATCGTGATTTACTGAATCTTTACGATTCTTTTTCTCTGTAAAAAAAGAATTAAATAAAAATATAAAAGCTACAAGACACACAAAAAACAAAAGAATTATAAAAGCTATGGGTTCCATGTTAGTTGATCTCCTTGGTGTTTATTTCTTATATCATAACTTATTTTTTGACTTTTGTCAAGTTTTAGTTGAAAAACACATTAAAAATCTAATTGTTATAATAATTTTTATTTGAAATGTTTTATTAGAAAAAAAAAGCCGTCATCCTAAATGACAGCTTTTTTGGTGGACCAGAGGGGAGTCGAACCCCTGTCCGAAAACCTCTTGATACAACCTTCTCCGAGCGCAGATATTTTACTATTATTTCCCGAGTCACACGCCAAATATCAGGCTTGATCGTCGGTATCGTTTTTATCCGTGACTGCTATAAACGAAAACTGACAGTTCACGTTCACCACTTAAAACGTCACGGGCAAGCCGTGGTACTCATGACCGTGACAGGTTGCCGCTATTGGGCAACGGCAGCTTTACGCTGCGAGAGCTACTCTATTGTTAGCGTTTATATTTAATTGAACAGGATTTAAGAGTTTGTCCAGACTCTGCTCGCTTATCGTACCTCAAAATCCCCGTCGAAACCATTACTGGCCCGTATAAAACGGATTTAATATCCGTTTCTTGAATTTTTAGATGCTCTGTCCATATCACGTTTTGCCTGTGCCTTTGCCAAGGATTCGCGTTTATCGTAAAGCTTTTTACCTCTGCAAAGACCAATTTCCACCTTCACTCTTGAACCCGAAAAATACAGTGACAGCGGAATTATGGCATATCCCTGTCTGCCCACAAGACCAAAAAGCTTTAATATCTCCTTTTTATGCATTAAAAGTCTTTTCTTTCTCATGGGATCCTTGTTAAAAATATTGCCTTTTTCGTAAGGACTTATACGGATACCGTTTGTGAAAATCTCACCGTCGTCTATGGAACAAAATGAATCCTTGAGATTTACAGCACCAAGTCTGACAGATTTAACTTCAGTTCCGAAAAGCTCAATTCCTGCTTCATATGTTTCATCCACAAAATAATCATGATATGCCTTTTTATTTTGTGCGATGATCTTTCTTCCTTTCTTATCCATATTTTCACCTCACCGTTTCAGTTTAAATATTTTACCACCTTTTTTTCGAATTGTCAAGAATTACAGTGTGTCAAATTGCGACAAAAAATACAAATCACTTCTATTTTATATTTCTGCGACAAGTATATCGCATGTCATTGGAAGTATATCCATGCTGTCCTTATACTTAATACCTGTAAGAAGGGATGTGTATTCCTTCTCAAGTTTCATAGTATAAATTCCTGAACCTCCGTTAACAACAGTAACTGCTGATGCATTTGAATTATATCTTTCAAATGCAAAAACGGAATTTTCATGAACAAGACATCTGTATTTACCGTCTTTATAAACGTCCGACGACAGTCTTGCTGCTGCAAATCGTCTATATGAGCCAAGGATGTCCATATCTTCCTTACCCCAAGGGTACGGAAAACGGTTGAAAGGATCTCCATATCCCTCCATACCTGCTTCATCTCCGTAATAAATACTGGGAATTCCCGGCAATGTCATAATAAGACAAATTGCTAATGTCAATCTTTTTTTAGCAATACTTCTCTGCTCCGAAGAAAGTCGCGATTTTGCCTTGTAGTCGTTGGGCATACCATCATCGGGCATTCCTGCCAATACAGTCAAAATTCTTGGTGTATCATGAGTGCCAAGCATGTTCATGAGTACATCAACAGTTGGTTTGGGATAGTGAGAATAGATTTTTTCAGCTGCCTTATATATGATATCCGAATTTCCCGAAATGAGATATGAGGTGATTGCATTTTTAATGGGATAATTCATAACAGAATCAAGCTCGAATCCCTGTAAGTATTTTCTTTCTTTTCCGTATGAAATTTTTGTGGACGCGTCCTCCCAAACTTCACCGTATACGATTGAGTCCTCTTTCTCGGCTTTTGCGGCTTTTCTGAGATTTACAATAAAATCATCACTTAATTCGTCCGCAACATCAAGTCTCCACCCGTCGACACCCATTTTAAGATACTTTCTGACAACGCCGTTTTCACCGTTTATAAACTCTCTGTATGAGGGCTCGTCGGACTTCACTCTTGGAAGAATGTCAATTCCCCACCAGCTTTCATATTTTTTGTTCCAAACACTAAAGGAATACCAATTATAATACTCTGATTTTTTTGATCGGTAAGCACCGCCGTCGCCATATTTACCGTATTTATTAAAATAAATACTGTTGTCCCCTGTATGATTGAAAACACCGTCAAGTATAATCTTGATGTTTCTTTTTTTGCATTGGGAAATAAGCTCCTTAAAGGCTTCTTCTCCTCCCAAGAGTTCATCAATTTGCATATAATCACCCGTATCGTAACGGTGATTTGAATATGCCTTGAATATAGGGTTCAAATATATTATATCTACACCAAGAGACAGCAAATAATCAAGCTTTTCCGCAACTCCATAAAGATCACCGCAGAAAAATGTGTTATTTTTAAGGCTTCCACCCGGATACTTGGCATACTCAGGTATACCGTTTTCCCAATCCTCATAAACTACAGAATCTTCTCTTTCTGCATTTACCTTACCGGAACGCAAAAATCTATCCGGAAAGATCTGATACATAATACCGCCCTTAAATCTATCGGGAGTTTTATAGCTTGAAGAATACACGAGAAATGAAAACTGCTCAATATTATATGAGTGCTCTAAAAGAAGACCGTCAATCTCACCGTCATAAACATAAAAATACATCTTTCCGCAGGTATCGATTATTTGATAATGGAAATGATATAATCCAACGCCAAGCTCTTTTGTGTTAAATATCTTTGTAAAGGAAACTCCGTCTCTCTCACAGGAAAGGGAGAATTCCTCATTTTGCCAATAAAGAATGACATTTTTGGCATAGAGATCCTTACTTATTTTTAAAACAAGTTTGATTTCAGTATTGTCAGGCGAGTTAAATCCAATTTTTTCGCCATTTGAATCTTGAATACATAATTCAATTATTTTGTGTTCAAAATTTTTCATTTTTGTCCCTTAAAAAAAGCTGTTGCAACATTGCAGAGGCTGCAGATATCGCAACAGCTTTATTCTTTATAATAGATTTAGCTTATCTTACAGGAGTTGCCTTCCAGATGTTATTGCAGTATTCAGTTACACTGCGGTCTGCCGCAAAAAATCCTGCAGAACCGATATTGATAAGTGATTTCTTGTTCCACTTGGGTTTATCCTGGAAATCTCTTTCAATTCTATTGTGTGCCATGCAATATGACTCAAAGTCAGCAAGACACATGTAGGGGTCGGAAATACCCTGCATCATGAGCAAATAATTTACAAATTCAGTAAACTCGTGACCGTTAAATCCGATTCCAAGTCTCTTGACTGTTCTTCTAACTGCTTCGCTGTGGTTATAATACTCAGAAGAGTTATAACCTCTCTTCCACATTTCATCAACCTCTTCAGCTCTCATACCGAAAATGTAGATGTTATCATCGCCAACAAGTGAATGCATTTCAACGTTTGCACCGTCAAGAGTACCGATGGTCAAAGCACCGTTGATCATAAGCTTCATGTTACCTGTACCGCTGGCTTCCTTACCTGCAAGTGAGATCTGCTCGGAAACATCTGCAGAAGGAATGAGAACCTCAGCCATAGAAACATTATAGTCCTCCATAAATACAACCTGGAGCTTTTCCTTGATCTTAGGATGCTTTTCTATATCTGCCGAAATTGCACAAATGAGTCTTATGATCTTCTTTGCCATATCATATCCGGGCGCAGCTTTTGCACCGAAAATGAATGTTTTGGGAGTCATTGGGTAATCAGGGTTCTCCATGAGAAGATCATAGAGATAGATAATACGAAGAGTATTGAGAAGCTGTCTCTTGTACTCATGCATACGCTTAATCTGAACATCGAATAATGATGAAGGATCAAGTGTAATTCCTGTTCTTCCCTTTGCATACTCTGCAAATCTTACCTTGTTTTCATATTTGATCTTCTGGAGCTGCTCAAGAACTGACTGATCGTCTTGATACTTCAAGAAATCAGCAAGCTTTTCAGGCTCTTTACGATATGATGTACCAATACACTCATCAAGAAGCTTACAAAGTCCGGGGTTGCTGTAGCAGAGCCAACGTCTGTGAACAATACCGTTTGTAACATTTGTGAACTTTTCAGGTGTATGTTTATAAAAATCGTGGAATACAGTCTTCTTAAGAATATCTGAATGGAGAGCTGAAACTCCGTTTACAGTATGCGAAGCATATACGGACAGGTTCGCCATCTTGATGCAGTTGTTACTGATAATTGACATTCTTGAAATTCTGTCCCAGTCTCCTGGATATGCCTCCCAAAGCTCTGCGCAGAAACGACGGTTAAGCTCCTCGATGATAGAATAAATTCTTGGAAGCTTAAGTCTGAAAAGGTCAACATTCCATGTCTCAAGGGCTTCGGGCAATACTGTATGGTTTGTATATGATATGGTATTACGTACAATATCCCAAGCATCCTCCCATGAATATGAATACTGATCAAGCAGTATACGCATAAGCTCGGGAACAACAACCGCAGGATGTGTATCATTTATGTGAATTGCTACATTATCCTTGAGGTTTGAAAGTGTTCCGTAACGACGTAAATGGTCAGAAAGAATATTCTGTACTGCTGCTGATACCATGAAATACTGCTGTGTCAAACGAAGAAGCTTTCCTTCTGTGTGGTTATCCGCAGGATAAAGCACCTTGGAAATTACTTCTGCATTTGTGCTCTGCTGAATTGCTTTTACATACTCTCCCTGAGAGAAAAGATTCATGTTGAAAGTTGAAGTATCCTTTGCTTTCCAAAGTCTTAAAATATTTACCGCTTCAGAATCCGCTCCTGAAACAAAAAGGTCATAAGGAATTGCGCTTACTTCTTCGTAGTCGGTATGAATAATATCAAGCTTTGTTCCGTTCCAAACTTCGGAAACCTTACCGCCGAATCTTACATTAAATGCGCGGTCATGTCTCGGAACGAGCCAAGTTGATCCTGTTGAAAGCCATTCGTCAGGAAGCTCAATCTGGTTACCGTCAATGATTTTCTGCTTGAAAAGACCGAATTCATAAAGAATTGAGTGTCCTGTAGCAGGATAATCACATGTTGTAAGGGCATCGATAAAGCATGCTGCAAGTCTTCCAAGACCGCCGTTTCCAAGTCCGGGGTCAGCTTCACAATTGTAAATATCCTCAAGGGTATGCTCGCTTTCAGAAAGAATATTTTCAATTTCCTTGTCAATACCAAGGTTCATGAGATTATTTTTCATCTGTCTTCCCATAAGGAATTCAATGCAAAGGTAGTATACTCTCTTTCCGTTCTGATCCTTTACTTTGTTATTATAATTCGCCCGATTCTGTGCAAGCATATCTCTTACCGTCAACTGAATTGCACGGAAAAGCTGTTCCTTAGTTGCCTCGGCAATTGATATACCGTAATTGCGGGCAAGTTTGTTTGAGATGTTTTCTCTCAGATCGTTAAATTCCATTCTTAGTAGTTCCTCCAATAATTGTATGCGCTATTTTGCCTCACAGTGTATTATACATCTTTATATACTGCAAAGCAGAATTTTTCCATGAAAAATCCGCACTCATCGCATTTTCAACAAGAACCTTCCACTGTTCCTTATCAGAATACAGTTCTACAGCTCTTTTAACTGCGTCAAGCATATCATGGGCATTATATGAAACGAAGGTGAGTCCGTTTCCTTTTCCCGTCTGGGGATTATAGGGTTTGATAGTGTCATAAAGACCGCCAACCTCTCTTACAACCGGTACAGTTCCGTATCTTGATGCCATCATCTGAGAAAGTCCGCAGGGCTCACTCTTTGAGGGCATAAGGAATATATCAGCTCCGGCATAAAGAAGCTTCGCAAGGTTTTTATCATACGCAAGCATTGCAGAAGCCTTTTCAGGATATTTCTTTGCTACATATGCGAAGAATTCCTCAAGATCCTTTTCGCCTGTTCCAAGGAGAACAAACTGAATGTCCATCTCAAGTGCTTCTTCAAGCACATATTTAACAAGGTCAAATCCCTTGTGTGTTGCAAGTCTGGAGATCATAGCGATTATCGGAACGTCCTCCCTAACAGGAAGTCCGAATTTCTTCTGAACCTCTTCCTTACATGTAGCTTTTCCTGTCATGTAATTCTTTGAAAAGTTTGCAGGAATCTGCTTATCCTTTACAGGATTATAAAGGTCATAATCAATACCGTTTACAATACCTGTAAGCTTGTGCTTATTGCTTTCTATTGCATGATAAAGAGATGTGCCAAAGTATTCAGTCTGAATTTCTTGTGAATATCTATGGCTTACTGTTGTGATCTTATCTGCACAAACGATGGCACCCTTTGTGAGATTAATGCAGTTATCATACTCAACAATCCACTTTTGATCATACGGAATATCAAAAACGTCCCAAAGGATATCAAATCCGTAAATTCCCTGATAATCAATATTATGAATTGTGTAAACTGTTTTAACCTTGGGATATGAGTATTTTGTTTTAAGATATATAATTGTAAGAGCACTTTGCCAATCGTTTGCGTGGAGAACATCGGGAACAAAGTCTATATAATCAAACATTTCGATTACTGCCTTTGAAAAATATGCATATCTTTCTCCGTCATCATAACTTCCGTAAAGTGTTTTACGCTTAAAATAATACTCGTTGTCAACGAAGTAATAAATTACGCCGTTAAAAGTGAGTGCTTTAATTCCGCAATACTGCTTTCTCCAAGCAAGCGGTACAATAAACTCACATACATCAACCATCTGATCGCGGAATTCCTGCTTCACAAGGGAGTGAAGAGGCATTACAACACGAACGTCATAGTCTGGGTTTTCTGCTTTAAGAGCTGCAGGAAGTGAGCCGAGAACATCACCAAGACCGCCCGTTGCAGCAAAGGGATTGGCCTCGGAGCCAACAAATAATATTTTTTTCATATTATATCATCTTTCCTTTTTCAATGTAGAAAGGCATTGTCTTGTATCCGGAAAGACATCTGCCATCTCTGATTACTACGTTCTTATCGGTGATTACAGCATCAAGCTTCGCATTGGGGCAAACATAAGTATCCTGGAAAAGAATTGAATTCTTTACAACAGCACCCTTACCGATTTTTACACCTCTGAAAATTATACAGTTTTCAACAGTTCCCTCAATTACGCAACCGTCAGCAATAAGAGAATTTACAACCTTAGAGCCGGAAACATAATTTGTAGGAGCTGAATTTCTGATCTTTGTATAAATTGAACGTCCCTTTACATTAAAGAGAGAGTTTCTTGCTTCACTGCTTTCAAGAAGCTGCATATTTGTCATGTAGTAGGACTCCATTGATGTGGGAGAAGCATAGAAATCATCATGACGGAAAATCATGTACTTACCTTCATTTTTAGCAATAATGTCAAGAGAAAGGCTTGTGCATCCTCTTGCAATAGCATCGTGAAGGATTATCTGCAAATATCTCTTGCTGACTACCATAATATTGATTCCAACATCCTGTATACCTGTTATATCGTGAGGTCTTACAAGTACGTCGGTGATCAAGCCATCTTCATTAGAAGTATAAACTATAGATTTTGCGGCAAGCTCGGGTGTAATGTTGATGCTCTTTACTGCAAGAGTCATGTCAGCCTTTGTCTTTTCGTGCTGTGCAATCATTCCTGCTATATCAACATTACAAATTCCGTCACCGTCACAAAGAACGATATTGTCGCAGTTCATATCATAAATAGAACCTGTAATACTCTTGAGAGCTTCAAGTCTTGAGCTTCTGGGAGCAAGACCGTTGTTTGCAAAAGCGGTCATATAAGGAGCAAGTATCTTGATTCCTCCTGAACGTCTTGCAAGGTCCCAGTCCTTTCCGCTTCCGATATGATCGGAAAGGGATTGGTAGTTCTGATTTGTGATGATATTTACGTTGGTAATTCCCGAGTTGATCATGTTGGAAAGGGCGAAGTCAATGAGTCTGTATCTGCACGCAAAAGGAACAGAACACATTGTACGCCAACGTGTTAACTCCGGTACGTTTCTATCGTGAAGATTTGCAAAAATAATTCCTGCTGTTGACATATTATTTATTCCCCTTTCTCTGTTAAGTATGCTCCGTTAACCATAGCGCCTGCAGGTATAACTGTGTTTGCAGATATATCAAGCTCAGCTCCAACAACGGTAATTGCGGTATCAGGTGTATATTCTTCTCCAACCATTGCTCCCATGCCGATAACAGTGTCGGAGTCCACTATTGAATAATTAACGTGGCTTCCATCCATTATTCTTGTGTTGCTCATGATTACGCTGTCCTTTACTACTGCGCCGGGAGCAACATATACTCCGCTTGAAAGCACTGAGTTAATTACAGTTCCGTGGATCTCACAACCCTCTGTAATAAGAGAGTTCTCAATTTTTGAATTGAGACCAATATACTGAGGAAGCTTTGCCTGGCTGCGTGAGAAGATTCTCCAATTTCTTTCATAGATATTGAAAACAGGTGTTTCTCCAAGAAGCTCCATATTTGCTTCCCAAAGGCTGTTCAATGTTCCAACGTCCTTCCAATATCCATCGAAATGATAAACATACATATTTGCGCCGTCATTAAGCATGTTGGGGATGATATTCTTACCAAAGTCATTGCTTGAATTGGGATTTGCCTCGTCTTCGATCAAATACTTTTCAAGCATTTTCTTATTGAATATATATATACCCATTGATGCAAGTGTTCCCTTGGGAACCTTGGGCTTTTCTTCAAATTCGTAGATCTTATCATTTTCGTCAGCATACATGATACCAAATCTTGATGCTTCTTCAATCGGAACATTGAGAACCGCAATTGTGCAATCTGCATTATTTGCCTTATGATAATCAAGCATACGGCTGTAGTCCATCTTATAAATATGGTCTCCCGAAAGAACTAATACATAATCGGGATCATATCTGTTGATGAAGGTGAGGTTCTGATAGATCGCATTTGCTGTACCTTTGTACCAATCAGCTGAATCTTTTCCCTGGTAGGGGGGCAGAACCATTACACCGCCTGACTGACGGTCAAGGTCCCAAGGCTGTCCGTTTCCGATATATTCGTTAAGGACGAGGGGTTGATACTGAGTCAGCACTCCGACAGTGTCGATTCCCGAGTTGATGCAGTTTGAAAGTGTCAGGTCAATGATCCTGTACTTTCCTCCAAACTGAACAGCAGGCTTGGCAACCTTCTCTGTCAGCGCGTAAAGTCTGCTTCCTTGCCCGCCGGCAAGGAGCATTGCTACACATTCTTTTTTGATAAACATATGATTCCTCCTCCGAAATTTGTTTCTTGTATTTATCGGGTAATTTTATCTCTTAATCAAGTGAAAATTCAGGGCGTAAAAGAACCGCAGTCATGGGTGGAATTTCAATCTCAAAATCCCATGTTTTTTTACGCACTCTGCATTTTCCGAGGGTCATGCCCCCTCTTCCGCCAAACCTTTGTTCATTTGTGTTTATAACAGTCTTATAATACTCTGAACCAATTTTGGCGGGAAGAACAACATTTCTTATGCTTTCTGCAGACATGTTGATTGCAACAAGCAATCTTGATCCTTCAGCAGAAAAACATTCATAAGCAACAATGTCTTCGCTTTGATTTTTTATAACATTAAATCCACCGGTACGATCAAACAAACATCCGTCATATCGATACCATTTATTTATACTACTGATAAAGCAGGAATAAAGATGTCGAAAAAAATTATCTTCATTTTCTTCTCTTGATGTAACATCAAGATCCTTTAGCCTCAACTGTCCAAAATCATCACCCATTAGGTGTGATTTTTTACAGGGTAATGTCATTTGAATAACTTTAATAACACGCAAAACAGCATATAGATCACCACAATACAGCAGTTTATTTATAAGAGACTCTTTACTTTGCGTTAAGTCACCTTCTAACGCATGGAGAATATAGCTTTCATTGAACAAGCTTGAAAACCTTTGGCTTTGTCCCGGGGTCAAAGCTTTTGAAAAATCAGAGATCCAACCCTCAAAAAAACCGAAATCGAACCCAACATTCTGATCAGAATTACGGGAAATACCCTTCGTTAAATATAACTCTCTTTCAGAAATAACATAATTGTACGGAAGTTCTTTTTTAATAAGGGTATTAAGATTATGAAGAAATCGAATTCCTTCAGGATTATCACTTCTGTATCTTTTAACGCTTATTTTATGCTCATCATGATCAAACACACAATCTCGATAGTAAAATGCATCTGTGTAGGCTAAGCTGACGCCATCAGCATGCATCTTCTCAAGCCAATAGAATACAGCTGAAGTCAAATATGAAACAACCTCAGGCTTTCCCAGATCAAATCTTCTAACGCCTTGAAATTTTGTATTAATCGGATCTTCAATCGGCAAATCAAAAATATGTCTTCCGGAAAATCTTGAAAGACCGTATTCATCATTTGCAAAAAAAGGCAGACATAGATCAACAATGACTGATACACTTCTCCTGTGTAGCTTATTTATCAAATATCTGACGTCATCAAAAGCTCCGAAATACCCTTCGGGCGAAAAAAGTAAACAAGAAAAAGATCTTTGATCGGATAGCTTGGTACACTTATTTACAGATTTCAAAAGAACATGCGAAAAATTCATTCTTTTAACATACGGAACAAGAACTCTGGCTATAAGCCTATAATCAATTCGATCATGTCCCAAGCTCTTCGCGAATTCAGAAAGATCAATCTGTAGCACATTGAAATTTCGAGGATAATTTGACTTTTTATCACCGGTCTTGAACCGATGATACATAAAATGATGATCTGTAAAAGAAAATGAAAACTTAGTGTTTATTACAGTACAGTTCCTTTCATTTGAAAATGAAAAGGAAAAAGGATCATTTTTCAAAAACGTACCGAGACCTGCGATGATCTTATACCTATAACACACATTTTCAAGGCTTTTACAAGCGAATGTATTCTCTGATTTATGCTCATTGGTATATATGTAAACCTCCCAAATGCCGCTTTCAGTAATCTTATTCATTTTGAACTGTCGGCTTACACTGTCAATATACAGAATCAAATTAACTTGAAAAGCATTGGGTGCCCACATTCTGAAGACATATTTTTCACCCTGTCTATGAACACCGAAATATTCATATGCACGGCAGTTCAAGCCTTCATGAAACAGTATGGCAGGAAAATTAACACCGCCCTTGTTCTGTTTCAAATATACCATCCCCATTTTTCAAAATATATACCTACCATTATTACTACTATACCATATCTTGTTAATAATTTCAATAGTAATTACAAAAAATGTATCAAAAAATTAAAATTTTTTTAAAAAATACAAACATAATATTAGTAAAATTATAAACTGCAATATTCTAAAATTACACTTTTTATAAAACGACAAAATCCCGAGAAACCTCGGGATCTTATCAATTATTTAGATGCTTTCCACTCATCAACCTTAGCAGCGGAAATTCTCTTAATGTTTTCTTCGGGGTAAATTGACTCCTCGCCTCCGTTGACATAGATGAAATACTTTCCGCCCTCTGTAACATAAAGGCTTTCCTCATAACCCTTGGGGTCTCCGAATTCGCCGTATGTGCGTTTTTCAACAAGTGTTGATGTTTCTGTGTCGTATTCGACCTTACAAATAATCTTCTTCATTTTTTACGTTTCCAATCATTATATATTTTTTATTTTTTCAGCGACAAGGTCAAACTGAATCTGTTGAGGTCAGTATATCACATTTTTTTATAAAAATCAAGAGGTTTTAAACTATTTTTATATATTTTAGCCTTTGGTAAAATATAAATTGAGTAAAATTCAAAAACAACATAAAAAGGCTATTGTAAATTTTTTGATAAAAAAATAAAAAAGACTTGAAATTAAAATATATATAGGTATAATAATACTTGAAATAAATAAACGAGGCTTGTATATGAAAAAAAATAATAATTTAACCGCTGTTATTACAATTATTTTGTCATTTGTTTTGATAACAGCTGCAGTTTTTTGTTTGGTGACATCAATGTCCCTTCAGTTCGGGTTGGACAGCTTGTTCTTCCCTTCCGAATCTACAGCAGAGCCAACACCAACACCCATTACACCGACTGATACAAACACTCCAAAGCCTACCGAAACTCTGTCCCCTACATTAACAATAACACCCATAACCTCCGAACCAAGTGTTGATATCGGCACTCCGTGGATCCTTGAAGAAGGGCTTGACGCAGGCAGGGACTACCAGGATTCCATTACATTCCTTGGAGATTCCACCACCCACGGTATGAAAAGCTACGGTGTTTTGACAGACGGCTCTTCTACAAAACAGGTATGGTACGGTGAAGTTGGAAATACAATTACTTTTTCCTACGTAAACACTGTTAAAATTATAAGATCCTCAACAGATACGCCCATGTTGATATCTGAGGCAGCGGGACTTTATAAGCCCGAGATCCTTTATATTACCCTCGGTGTCACAGGAGGAGTTTCCACAAACCTTCCCGAAGAAGGATTTAAGGAGATCTACAAGATATTGATCGACTCTATTTTAAAAAAATCCCCCGATACAAAAATCGTTCTACAGTCGATATACCCTGTTACAAAAAATATTGATCCGCAATACGGAAAGATCATAAACAACGAAAAGATCGTAAAGGCAAACCTTTGGATAGAGGATATTTGCGAGGAGCTTTTCAGATCCGGAAAAAATGTCTATTATCTTGACACCTATTCCGTTCTCGTAAACGAGGAAGGCTATTTGCCCGAAAACTATTCAAACGGTGACGGTCTGCACCTGAGCCCTGCAGGTTATGCCGTTGTGCTGTCAAACATCAGAAAGCATCCCATTCCCTAATTCAAATATATTTTAAAATCGAAAGGACATACCATGAAAAAAATACTGTCAATAACTCTTATAATCATTACACTTCTTGTAACCTTGATCTCCTGTACACAGCAGGAGGTAACCTATAAAACAGATGTTAAAACCTTCAATATCTATTCAACCGTAACAAAGCTTTTAAAAAACAACAAGGACACATATGTATATGGAGCCGAAAACCTTGGCTTTGAGGATCTTGATGATATTTATCAAGGTACCTCCCATGTTAAATACAATATCGGAATGAACACCGAATGGACAAATGACTATTTTGTTGAAACCTCCGGCGGCAACGGCTGCTTTGAATACGGAGTATTTAAGGCAACCTCAAAAGAAGCTGTCGAAAGCATCAAGGCAAAGCTCGAGGAATATATTACAAGACTTCAAAATGATGAGCTTGGTCTTTCCTATTCCCCCGATGACAAGCTTATTCTTGACAAGGCAAGCGTTGCTGTTTACGGAGAGTATGTTGTATATGTTATCGTTCCCGAAGCTGATTCCGCTACAATTCTTGCAAGAACAGAAAACCTTTTGACACAGGAATAAATATGATCAAGCATATATTTTTCGATCTTGACGGAACATTGACCGATCCGTTTGAAGGGATCACCTCCAGCTTCACCTATGCGCTTTCAAAGCTGGGGATTAATGTTAAAGATCCGCAAGAGCTTCGCCGTGTGATCGGTCCTCCCCTTATGGACTCCTTCCAAAATTTTTACGGACTTTCCTATGAGGATGCCACTCGAGGAAACACCTATTACCGTGAATATTTCGCCAAGTACGGTCTTTCTCAAAACAAGGTATATGAAGGAATTCCCGAGCTTCTTGAAACTCTTAAAAGGAATGGAAAGAAGCTATATGTTGCAACTTCAAAACCAATTGAGTTTGCCATACAGGTTCTTGACGGTTTTGATATTACAAAGTATTTTGATTTCATATCAGCCAACAATTTTGCAGATGAACGTCACACAAAAGCCCAGGTGATTCAATACATATTTGATTCCTGCCCTGAGATATATCCCGATGAATGTATAATGGTTGGCGACAGAAAATACGATATAGAAGGAGCCAAACCCTTCAATCTAAAAAGCATTGGTGTGCTTTTCGGCTATGCAGAAGACGGTGAGCTTGAAGCTGCAGGGGCGGATTTCGTAGTTCCAACTGTTAAAGAGCTTGAAAAGCTTCTTCTTTCTATTTAAACTAAAAAAAACAAAGCGTATCTTTTCTTTCGATACGCTTTTTATTATTTTGTAACCTTTTTGATGTTTTTTCCGTTATTAATGGTGAAGGCCTTAATAATGGAAAAGGAGGTAAATTAATGGACGACAAAAGCATAATCAGGCTTTTTTGGGAACGCTCCGAAAAAGCAATTTCAGAAACCCACCAAAAATACGGAAAATATCTTTATAAGATCTCATACGGTATTTTATCCTCACACGAGGATTGCGAGGAATGTCTGAACGATACTTATCACAGAGCATGGAACAATATCCCTCCAACAAACCCGCCCAAGCTATCGACATACCTTGCAAAAATCGTCCGAAGACTTGCCCTTGACAAGCTTGATTACAAAAACGCAGCCAAAAGATCTACCAATGCAAAGCTGATCTTCGAGGAAGCGGAAGAATTTTTGCCCGACCCTGCATATGATTTTGATATTGCTGATGAAATTGCGCTGAAAAACGCCATTAATAAGTTCCTTGGAGGACTTTCGCAAAAAACGAGAATCATATTCATTAAGAGATATTTTCATTTTTATGGAATCAAAGATATATCCGAGCAAATGAATGTTTCAGAAAGTAACGTTAAAACTACACTTTTACGCACACGAAGATTATTCAAAGAATTTTTAGAGAAAGAAGGTTTTATAATATGAAAAAAAACAAATTGTTGGAATCCTTTGATCTTATAGATGACAAATTTATTGATGAAGCAGAAAATGAAGTGTCGACCTTATATTCATCAAAAAGAACAAGGAGAAATGCATTAATCGGAGGCGCTGCTCTTTTAATGTCTGTCTTGGTTGTTTTTACATCAATATATTTTCTCAAGGACCCGCAACCTATACAGACTCCTGTTAATACGGATTATTTGACGGAAACACCACCCGATTCATCTTTCGGCACTCCTGTACACCCCCCAACATGTGAACCCGATATAACACTTGGAGATGACATCAGACTCGAACATATTTCAAGAGAGCTTTTTGAAAAAAGTGAATACAAGGAATTGATCAAAAAAACAGCAATTTTTTTGTATGATCACAATCACAACAATGAATACAATTATCAATGCCCTTTTTTAGAATCTGACATAGTTGAACTCCATGATAATACGTGGGAGCTTCAATATGAAAACACCACATATTGCGAGATAAACGGTGTAATTGAAGGAAGTACGCTTATACAATCAGATGATTACACTTACTATTTTTCGCGAGAGGCTATTATAAAAGACGATACTACAGGGGAAGAAATAACTCTATCCAATGTACTTCAGATTTATAAAATCAAAAATGGAGAAGCAACACTCATTTCCCGAACGAGTTTAAGTGATAAATTTGGCTTTGAGCCACAGTTGATCCAGGAATTTATCAACGAGATGTACATTTCCAAGGACAACAAAACACTTACACTTTTTCTTTACAACTCCAAGGATTATATTACAACAATTGTGTCCTTGGATGTTTCAAAACCAACGGATATAAAGCTTAAAAACACAGTCAAATTGACCGGAAAATATGAAACCTCCCGAAGCGTTGACGGTAAAATTATTTTTGTTGGATCTAACCGATTTTTCCATGTACCTTTAAACGGAGATCATAATCATTATATGATATCTTATAATGATCAAAGTAACTATGTGCCGCAAATTGATTTTGGAAAAGGATTTGAGTATTTTCTTCCAACAGAAATAGTTTGTCCTGAAAATATTACAAATTTAAAATATACTATAATTTATCAATTTGACGAAAATACATTTGAACCTGTCAGCAAGCTTGCATATATGGCAAAGCCAACAATGTTTTATTTCACAAGTGAAACTCTGTATTTAGTTACAGCAATAAAAGAACAAAAACCGG
>SVUF01000118.1 GCA_015063395.1 Oscillospiraceae bacterium | reverse complement strand
ATTTGTATTTTTTCGTTCAAGGCTACGCCTTTCTCTCAAAAATACAAATTTATTATTCTATTGTTTTATCTTAATTCTATAGGGTGTTGCACTTCATATTATAACATGCCCCCCTCCCTCTCGGAGGGAGGCTTTTTGCTAACCCCATTATAACACAAATCGGCAGAGAAAACAAGTTCTCTACCGATATTTCATGTTTGCATTTCACCGTTAAGAACAACAGAGAAACTCTGCTTGAGTTTTTACAGCTCCATCTATTTTAGGCAATGGGATTGCCTTGGTTATCAAATAGCGGAAGGGGCTGAAGATATGTAATATCCTCACGTTTTTGAGCATCACCCTCTGCAAGAATTGCCATTTTTCCAACAATTACTCCGCCTGCTTTTTCAACAAGCGCTTCAATTGCCTTCAAGGACTCACCTGTAGATATAACATCATCCACAATAAGCACACGCTTTCCTGCGATAAGCTCTGCCTCTGCCTTGTCAAGATAAAGCACCTGCTTCTTTTCCGTGGTGATGGACTGAACCTCAATTGAAATGTATCCTGACATATACAGCTTAGGCGTCTTTCTTGCGATGATATATTGGCTCTTACCTGCAAGTCTTGTCATATCGTGAGCAAGGGGGATACCCTTTGCCTCAGCTGTAAAAATATAATCAAACTGAGGAGCTTTTTCAAGAAGCTGCTTTGCGCACTCCTCGGAAAGAGCCGCGTTTCCGAGAATGATGAAGCCTGCGATGGAAAGCTGATCGTTGAGGGGACAAATGGGAAGCTTGTGTTCAATTTTCCCGAATTTCATTGTATAAAACATACTAACCTCCGTTATTTAAAATATAATATGTATATTTACTTTATTACTTCAAAAATCAGATAAAGCACACCGTATGCAATTGGCTGGTGGGCAAGATATATCCACAGGGATTGCCGTCCCAAAAAGCTGAAGGCTTTTATAACAATATTTTGGTCATTGACCGCAGGAATCAGTGTTTTCTTGTTTTTGTAGGCAGTTTTTCCTATAAATGACCCCCACAGAAAATATCCCAAATTAGGCAAAAGCGGAAAATAATCCCCTGCATAATAGCTTCTGGAGCGAAGACCCAGGGCAAGAAGCCAATCATAATCAAGATATACCCTTGAGGTCCAAAAGCCCAGCCCGATAAACACAGCGCCGATCGCCAAGAGAACATATTTATTCACGTCCTTCACAAGTGAGTAGAACAGCATACAGCAGCCAAGGCAAGAAAGTATTCCAAAATCGATCTTTGCATAAGAGGACAGCATACCCATATGAACCATAAAATATGTGACTCCGCTGATGATGGCGCCGCCGCCAAGAACTATCAATCCTCTTTTTATATTATGCCGTCCGAGAGTGACGCATATACCCGAAAGCACAATGAAGATCAGACTTCCGTATTCCTGTATTACGTCAAACACAGGTCCGAGATCAAAATTCACGCGGAAAATGGAGTTGAGATCGTACACTACATGCACAAATACAACGCCTATAATGGCAACTCCCCGTATAAAATCAAGCTCCCATATTCGTTTTTTCTTGGTAATTTCGTTGTTATTCATAGCACCCTCCTGACAATACAAACATACTACCACAAAACCCCCGAAATGTCAAATACCAATTGTAAATTCTTGCGTTTTGTCGCATTTTTGAAATCATCGATTATACGTCGGATGTGCCTGCTTGACATTTTTGAACAAAAGTGATATACTGAAGGCGAAAAGCATCCTTATATATTTGGAGAAAGGAGCAGAATATGGCAGAGGCTATTGTTTATAAATGTCCAAATTGCGGCGCAGGCATTTCTTATAGCGGAGAAAATGAAAAAATGACCTGCGAATACTGCGGAAGCGAAATTGAAGTTGCTGAGTTTTTAAAAAGCGAGGAATTCAAAAAGCAGGGTGACAAAAGCGATGATTTTGACACGATTTTCGAGGAAAAGGATTGGAGCGACGATGACGGTGGCGAGTTTTCGGTACATACCTGTCCCTCTTGCGGAGGTCAGCTTATAACCGACACCAACACCGCGGCTACAAAATGTATTTACTGCGGAAACCCCGCAACCATATCCGAAAGACTTATGGGCGTTTACCGTCCTGATCTTGTAATCCCCTTTAAAACCACAAAGGAGGACGCTGTGGCAAGTCTGAAAAATCTGTACAAGGGAAAGCCCCTGCTTCCAAGACTTTTCAAGGATCAAAACCGAATTGAAAGCGTAAAGGGTGTATATCTCCCCTTTTGGCTTTTCAGCTGTGATACTGACAGTAAGTTCACATATCGTGCCCAGCGAGTCCGTCACTGGTCCGATTCCCGATACAATTACACCAAAACCGACCATTTCCGACTTTACAGAAGCGGAGAGATGTCATTCATATCAATCCCTGCCGACGGCTCACGGAAAACAGATGACGCGCTTATGGAGGCGATCGAGCCATATAACATGAACGATGCCGTGCCCTTCAAACCCGTTTACCTTGCAGGTTTTTATGCCGACAAATACGATGTAGAGCCAAATGAATGTAAGGACAGGATCAAGGATAGAATTATGAACAGCATCTCCGACGAGCTGCTCCGAACAGCCACGGGATATTCGGGAATTACAAAGGAAAGCTCCAATATAAAATACAATAAAAATGACGTCAAGTATGCACTTTTCCCTGTTTGGCTTCTTATCACGGAATATAAGGGCAAAAAATACACCTTTGCCATGAACGGCGAAACGGGAAAGGCAATTGGAGATCTGCCCATTGATTACGGCAAATTCTTCGGGATCCTCAGCGGACTTACCGCTGCCATCTGTGCAGTGTTCACCGCCATCGGTCTTTTGATCTGAAAAGGGGGTGTCACTTTGAGGAAAATTGTTTGTATTGTACTTTGTACATTTTTCATTATATCCCTCTGCCTCGGCTCATTTGCCTCGGAGCCCGTTGGCAAAATGGGCGAGGTCATTGACGAGATCGGACTTATAACCCCTTCTGACAAGGCGACTGTCCAAGAATTCATAAAAAAGGCATACAATGAGCACGGCTATGCCATCGTGGTAGTCTACACCCGAGAGCTTTCCGACGACCCCTCAACACGTGAAGCATTTACAGAAAAATATTTTGAGGATCGCGGTTACGGCAGTCATGGAATTATGCTCTATGTAGGTACAAACTCCCGCACCTATGATATTTATTCCGCTCACAAAAACCATCATTCATTGATCAGTGAGTCCGAGCTTGACGAGATAGACTACTATGTTTACGAATCCCTGCGCAATAATCGCTTTTCCGTGGCGGCAAGGCTTTTTGCAGAGCAATCCTACACCTGTATTTCCACAGGTCCTTCTGAATCATATTATTTTGGGGGCAACACCCTTTCCGACATTCTTGAGGTCGTAGGAGTTTCGTTTATACTTGCTCTCATCATATCCCTTATCGTTGTCTTTGTTATGAAGTCAAAAATGAAGGGTATCAAGATTCAGCGCGGCGCTCATGGATATATCGACAGATCAAGTGTCAGAATTTATGAACGTCAAGATCGTTTTCTTTACAGCACCATCAGAAAAATCCGCAGAGATACAGATTCTCACAGCGGCGGAGGCGGAGGCAGATCGTCCTCACGTTCCTCGGGGGGAAGCCACCGCGGCGGCAGATTTTAAATTGTTGTAGGCTATTATGGGGCTTGCTCCTACAAAAAAACGAACACCACGCAACAATAAATCCAAGGGGCACAACTCAAAAATAAAAATAACCCCCAATTTCAAAAGTTTTTGAGGGGGCAGGGGGAAGCTTTTTACAAAAAGTTCCCCTGCAAAAACTAAAAACCAAAGATTAAAGGAGATAATACTATGGGACTTATTAAAGCACTTGTAGGCAGTACGGGCGGCGTATTTGCTGATCAGTGGAAGGAATATTTCTACTGTGATTCCATTTCACAAAACACCTTGATTTGCAAGGGTAAGAAAAAGACTTCTTCCCGTTCTTCCAACAAAAAAGGAGACGACAATGTAATTTCAGACGGATCGGTGATCTCAGTTAACGAGGGTCAGTGCATGATCATTGTTGACGGCGGCAAGGTTGCCGAGGTATGCGCAGTTGCAGGAGAATTCACATACAACAGCAAAACATCTCCCAGTCTTTTTACAGGATCCTTCGGAGAAGCCCTCAAGGACACATTCCGCGACATTGGCTACCGCTTTACCTTTGGCGGCGATACAGGCAGAGATCAGAGAGTATACTATATAAACACCAAGGAGATCGTAGGAAATAAATACGGCACTGCAACTCCCGTTCCATTCAGAGTTGTGGACAACAACATCGGGCTTGATATTGATATTTCCATCAGATGCTTCGGTGAATATTCCTATAAGATCACTGACCCCATTTTGTTCTATACAAATGTTTCGGGAAATGTAAGCTCCGATTATGGCAGAGAAAATCTTGACAGTATGCTTAAAACCGAGCTTATGACCGCTTTACAGCCTGCTTTTGCAGAGGTTTCCGCAAGGGGGGTCAGATATTCTGCCCTTCCCGGACATACAACGGAGATCGCAAACGCACTGAACTCGGTTCTTTCGGCAAAATGGAGCAATCTCCGCGGAATCAGCGTTGCATCCTTTGGAATCAATTCCGTATCAGCATCTCCGGAGGACGAGGCGCTTATCAAGGATCTTCAGAGAAAAGCTGTATACCGCAACGCCTCCATGGGAGCGGCTACGCTTGTTGACGCACAGGCAGAGGCTATGAAAAACGCCGCATCAAACGACGGCGGTGCAATGATGGGATTTATGGGCATGAACATGGCTCAGAACGCGGGCGGTGTTTCGGGAAATATCGGAAATCTCTACAATATGGCTCAACAGCAGCAGACACAGCAAAATCAAAACAATGCCCCTCATGCAGAAAACACATGGAAATGCTCCTGCGGGGCTGTAGTTTCGGGAAAATTCTGCACAGAATGTGGCAGTAAAAAGCCTTCCGAGGAAGGCTGGAGATGCTCCTGCGGCAATCTCAACAAGGGAAAATTCTGTTCCGAGTGCGGAGCAAAACGCCCCGTCGGCGCACCCGTATACGTATGCGACAAATGCGGTTGGAAGCCGGAGGATCCCCACAATCCCCCAAAATTCTGCCCCGAATGCGGAGATAGATTTGACGAAAACGA
>SVUF01000117.1 GCA_015063395.1 Oscillospiraceae bacterium | reverse complement strand
CGGGGGATGCTTATATCAAAAAGCTTACCCACATTACCGCTATGGGCAATCTTGCTGTCAAGATGGTGAGAGAGAGCGTGAATTCCTTTATTAACAACGATGAGGCACTTGCCGATCGGGTGATCGCACTTGACGACGAAATGGACGAAATGTTCCTTTGTGTCAAGAATGATCTGATCGAGCTGATCAAAAAGGACGGCAAAAACGGCGACCAAGCCATTGAGCTTATGATGGTGGCAAAATACCTGGAACGAATCGGCGACCACGCAGTGAACGTTGCCGAGTGGACAAAATATAACGAAACGGGGGTACACAGGAAGTTTTAATGGACGAGATCATTTATATTGTTGAAGACGATGAAGGCATACGAGAGCTTTATGAAGGGGCTTTTGAAGGTGTTTTTGTTACAAAAATGTTTGAAAACGGCAAGGATTTCTTCCTTGAATTTGCAAAAAAACGTCCAAGCCTCATAATTCTTGATATCATGCTTCCCGATATGGACGGATACACCATTCTCACGGGGATAAGAGAAATGGATGAGAAGGTCCCCGTCATTATTGTCAGTGCAAAATCCGACGAGATCAGTGCAGTCAAGGGTCTTAATAAGGGTGCTGACGATTATATGACCAAGCCTTTTTCGGTGCTTGAGCTGATCGCCCGTGTCAAGACAAACATTCGCCGCGCAAACCTTTACGTGACGGCTCAAAAGGGCTTTGTCATTGACAATAATGTTTATAAGATCTTTTATGAAGGACAGGACTTGGGGCTTACCTTGAAGGAATTCAAGCTCCTTAAAATGCTGATCGCACGCGCAGGCGTTACCATTCCTCGCGAGGAGCTGTTCCGTGAGGTTTGGGGCGAGAGCTATATGGGCGAAACAAGAACGCTCGATATACATATCTCTCAGCTCCGCGACAAGATCACCGAATGTGGAGGGGGCGACGTCATCGTTACCGTGCGCGGTATCGGTTATCGCTTTGTGGGACAATAATTTATGAAAAAGAAGATATTTTATAAGGTGTTTGCCGCAACGCTTGCCTGTGTTCTTCTGATGTTTGTGTTCGGTATCGTTGCCGTTAATATGAATACGAACAATATAGTAAACCAACGGCTGAGGGAGGAAACTGAGCTTGCCGCAACGCTGATCAACGAGCAAAGCGATTTTGCGGTTTTTAATAAGTACTCGGATAACCTCGAGCTTCGTATTACGATTTTCGACATGGGCGGTAACGTTCTTTACGAGAGCGACACCAAAGCGCCCCTTGAAAATCACGCAGACCGGGAGGAAATAAAAAACGCCCTTGAGGGTAAGCCCGATACCGTAGAAAGATATTCGGAAACCTTCAAGTGCGAGATGACCTATTATGCAACCAAGACCGCCCTTTCGGACGGCACACAGGTGATCCTCAGACTTGCGGTGAGAAGCAGCCAAGTGACTCTTTACTTTACTGCCATCATTCCGCTTTTCATTGTTGTTCTTGCAGTATCACTTGTTCTCTCCTTTGTTCTCTCAACCTTTATATCCAATAGCGTTTCAACCAAGGTGACAAAGATCGGGGAGAGCCTAAAGAGCTTGAACGAAGGACAGTATGCGCCGATCAAGACCGATATGAGCGAGCCGGAGCTTTTCGGAGTCCTCACGCAAATAAACGAGCTGAACGGAAACATTCACAGTCATATCCGTGTTGCAGACGGCGAGAGGGTGAAGCTGAATGCCGTGCTTGATAACGTGTCGCAGAGCATTATTGCTCTTGACAGATGGAAGCGTATCGTATTCGCCAATAAGCGTGCGTTTGAAATGTTTCACGGAACGCATCACGATATTGGCAGAGATCTTGTGTTTATGATTGAAAAGCTGCCTGTTTACGAACAGATTATCGAGCATATCGGGGAGGATTTCGCTTTCACCTGCGCCTACGACGATAAGCATCTGTCGGTAGTGATTACAAAGGTTACAAACGAGGTCATCAGCGACGGTATTTCCGCTATCATTATCGTGACGGATATCACCAAGGAAAAGCTGATCGAGAAGCAAAAAAGCGATTTCTTTGCCAACGCTTCTCACGAGCTGAAAACGCCTATTACGGTTATGCAGGGCTTTGCCGAGGTACTGATGAACAAGGAAGGTATGGATGATACCTCCAAAAAACAGCTTGGACGGATTTATAAGGAAAGCCAAAGACTTGGTTCTCTCATCTCGGATATGCTGATGCTTTCCAAAATCGAAAGCGGAGATGCTCCCGTAAGAGCGCTTTCCGAGGTATCTCTTGATACCGTGGCAGGAGAGATCATCAAAGACTTGTCGGAGGAAATAAAAAAGAAGAATATCCGCGCAAGCATTGAAGGCACAGCCAAAATAACAGCCGACCAGGGTATGATATATGAGCTTGTTGAAAATATTGTTTCCAATGCAGTAAAATATAACAAGGACGGCGGCTCGGTAATGGTTTTTGTAACCGAAACGGACACGGGCGTTTGCCTTAAGGTTGAGGATACGGGCATCGGTATTGAAAAAGAGCATCTGCCGCGGCTTTGCGAACGCTTCTACCGAGTGGATAAATCCCACTCCAAGCGCATCGGAGGCACGGGACTGGGTCTTGCCATTGTCAAGCATATATGTGCTGTTTCGGACGCAGAGCTTTCCATCGAAAGCGAGTTCGGTGTCGGCACGACCGTCACGGTTGTTTTCGGTAAATAATAAAAAATCCCGCTATGAGCAGAGCATAGCGGTTTTTTGTTGCTTGATCGGTTGTTGATTCTACAGTTGTTTTTTTGCAAGATCCTTTATGACTTCCGAGGCGATGATGAGACCTGCCACGGAAGGAACGAAGGAGGAAGAGGCGGGTGTTGTACGTCTTGGGTGAGTGGAATCCTCCTCGGGCATGAAATGGGGAATAATCGGCGTTTCCTCGGAATATACTACTTTTAGCCTTTTGACGCCTCTTTTTTTAAGCTCATTGCGCATTACTCTTGCAAGGGGGCACACCGAGGTTTTGTAAATATCGGACACCTTCAGCATGGTTGGGTCAACCTTATTTCCCGTACCCATGGATGAAATTATGGGTACATCATGCCGTTGACATTCCATCACAAGACCGATCTTTCCGCTGACGGTATCTATGGCGTCAACAACGTAGTCATAGAGGGAGAAATCAAATATGCCGCGGGATTCTTCGGGAAGGTAAAAGCAGCTGTAGGTATTGATCACCGCCTCCGGATTTATGTCCAAAAGCCGTGCCTTTGCCACGTCCACCTTATATTCTCCCACAGTACTGTGAAGAGCAAATATCTGCCTGTTTATATTGGATACCGACACCCGATCGCTGTCCACAATGTCAAGGGTGCCGACTCCTGCGCGGATAAGGGCTTCGGCTGTATGACCGCCCACGCCTCCGATTCCAAATACAGCCACTCTGCTGTTTTTTAGCTTTTCCACCGCTTCCTTGCCGAGAAGCATTTCCGTTCTGATAAATTGTTCTTTCATTTTTTAGGCGGGAGATCCTCTGCTTTGTAGGAAAAAACTCTGTTTGTGAGTAAAACAGATCCCAAAATCCGCACTTATGCAGGGCTTAGCTTCCCCTGCAGCCGTGGGCTGCTATAAAGCCTTCTCCCATCCCCCCTTAAAAGCTTAGTAAATGTTTTGTTGATTATTAAATACCGTTAATACGTCATTATATCAAAAAAGAGAAATACGTAACCGCATTTCTCCTTATTTGATGTTTTGTAATTATTTTGCTGTTCCTGTAGCCTCGGGTGTAACAGTTGCAGTGGGATCGGGTGTTGCTGTAGCTGTAACTGTAGCTGTAGGAGTTGTTGTGGGTTCGGGAGTGTCGTCCGCACCGAAAGAAGAGTCTGTAACGGTTGCATTAGGATCAAGCGGGGGAACGTAGTTTCCGTTTCTCTGCTCGAAGATAACGAGAACCAGAACAACAACAACGAAAACAATAGCAACGATGGTTGTCAATCTTGAAAGCTTCTTTCCGGATTTCTTGGACTTATCCTTTCCGAGATAGGATTCGGTGTTTCCGCCGAGAGCGCCAAGTCCCTGTGACTTTCCTTCCTGAAGAAGAACTGCAACAATAAGGAACACAGCCATAATGATAAGTACAATTTTGATAATGAGTGTCATTTTATCCTCCGTTATTCCGACACCGTCGGAAATATTTTTTTCTTTGTGGGATTTACGTATTCTGCCGCTTTTGAGCTAACTTGACATAGCTTTTCTTGATACTTTTCCGAACACGTAGGGTCATTATAACACAACAAATTGATTATTGAATAGGTTTGAAAAAATATTTATGAATTTTTTGAGAATTTTTTCCCGATAAAACACTAACGATGGGTTTTAGTACGGCAAATTTTCAATGTTGCATCATAGGCTTGCGGAAGATCAGTTGTAGAGGGGGTACTTGTTGCAGATCGCTGTTACCGCATCTCTGATGGACTGCTGTGAGCCCTCGAAATCAGTAACGGTAAGCTTGATAAGCTTTGCAAGAGTAACCATATCCTCTTCCTTGAGTCCTCTTGAAGTAACAGCGGGAGTACCGATACGGATACCGCTTGTAACTGTGGGCTTTTCGGGGTCATTGGGGATGGAGTTCTTGTTGACAGTGATGTATACCTCGTCAAGTCTATGCTCAAGCTCCTTACCTGTAATGCCGAAGTTGCGCAGATCAAGAAGCATAAGGTGGTTGTCAGTACCGCCGGAAACGAGATTGAAGCCCTCAGCCATAAGAGACTCTGAAAGAACCTTGGCGTTTTTAACGATCTGGCGCTGATATTCCTTGAATTCGGGCTTGAGAGCCTCGCCAAGACAAACAGCCTTTGCGGCGATGGTGTGCATAAGGGGACCGCCCTGTGTTCCGGGGAATATACCCTTGTTGATTGCCTTTGCAAATTCCTCGCGGCAAAGGATCATACCGCCTCTTGGACCTCTCAGTGTCTTGTGTGTTGTGGTTGTAACCACGTCTGCATAGGGAATGGGGGAAGCATGCTCACCTGCGGCAACAAGACCTGCGATGTGAGCCATATCTACCATAAGGAGTGCGCCGCATTTTTTAGCAACGTATCCGAATCTTTCAAAGTCGATTGCTCTGGGGTAAGCTGATGCACCTGCAACGATGAGAGCGGGCTTATATTCCATCGCCTTCTTCTCCATGGCGTCGTAGTCAAGAAGTCCTGTTTCGTCGTCTACACCGTATGCCTCAAAGTGATAGTAATTACCTGAAATATTAACAGGC
>SVUF01000116.1 GCA_015063395.1 Oscillospiraceae bacterium | reverse complement strand
AACCTGAATATTTACAACTATCAGGGTACTACCGCTACAATGATCCACGTTCCCAGCCTTACAAACCCCAGAACTGTTAAATCAGGAGCATCAAGCTATTCCTCCCTTGCAGGAGAAGCCTCCTACGGCGCTATGCAGTTTGTATATGACGGCTACGAGATCATGAACGGAATTGATCTTTGGAACGATGAAATCCTTTCATATGCTTGCTATATCATCTACAACGAAGAGGACTATGACATCATCACAAGCTACACAATTCCCAACACAGATATCACTTGGACATACAACGCTCAGCTCAATTCACTTCGTATTTTGGGCACAGGCGCACTTCCCTCATACTCCTCAACCAATGTTCCTCCTTGGAAATACGGAGAGGACGTTATGAGCCTTTATATCGGTGAAGGCATTACCTCCATCGGTAACGGCACCTTTGAGGATCTTACAGGTCTTGTCAACATTGAAATAAAAGAAGGTGTTGAAAAAATCGGTGAAAAAGCATTTAACTCATCGGTTCTTACTTCTTTAAGACTTCCCGAATCTCTGTTGGAAGTGGATAAAAACGCATTTAACGGAATTGATAAGATAGAAAAAATATCCTACGGCGGCTCTGCTGAGGCTTGGGAAAAGATAAGCATCAGTGACGGAAATCCTGCTCTTTCCGATAATGTGATCTTTGAAAAGATCAAGATTACATTTATTGCAGGTGATATGACAGAAACCATTGATGTTAAATTCGGAACATCCCCGCTTTATGACGGACTTCCCGCTAAATATCATGAAACCGAGGGCAAGCATTATCCCTTTAAAGGCTGGAAATCAGGAAGCAAAACCTACGGTCCTGCCGACGAGCTTCCCAAGGCTACCAAAAACACCACCTACACCGCAGTTTTCGGTGAGGAGGTTGACAGATTTGTAAAGGGTCAGCTTATGAACGGACTTATCAAATGGGAGCTTGACCGTAAGACAGCAACCCTTACAGTTTCGGGTGCAGGTTCAATTTCCGCATTTGACGATGCTTCAAAGCAGCCTTGGGCAGAATATAAGTCTGAGATCCGCAAGGTAGTGATCAAATCTGGCTTTAAGTCAATTGGCAGAAACACATTCTGCAGACTTCCTGTTTTGAAGACCATTGTTGTAGAAGAAGGCGTTACCGCTCTCCAGATGGACTGCTTTGCATACAACACTCAGCTTACTGAAATTTTCCTTCCCTCCACACTGAAATCAGTAGGTCAAGGTACGGTTTACAACTCCGACAATATTAAAACAATATATTACTACGGTACTGAGGCGCAGTGGCAGGACTTTATCGCAGGCATTACAACCATGTATAACACCAACATCACAGGTGCAGAAAACCTTATTTATCTTACTCACTGTGAAGGCGAGCATACTCCTTCCTCATGGAGATATGACAACGGTACTCATACATACACCTGCGAAAAATGCAGACTTACAAGTCAGCCCGAAAACCATACTCTCGGTGATTGGGCAGTTGTGACAAAGCCAACAGCCACAACCGACGGCGTTAAGGCTCGCACCTGCGTTTGCGGATACTCAGAAAAAGAGGTTATCCCCGCTACAGGAGTTGACGATACTCCTACAACTCCCACCGATCCTACAGATACCAATGCTCCCGATACCGATGCTCCCAACAATGATAATGGTTCAACAGTAATTATTATCGTCATTGCGGCAGTAGCAGTAATCGTTGTTGCTGCGGTTGTTGTTGTGATCATTAAAAAGAAGAAATAAAAATCTAAACCTTATGGAGCTGTAGAAAAACATCTGTTTTTCTACAGCTCCATTTTTGTTTATAAGAAATAATAAAAAATTTTAAAAAGCCCTTGACAAATTTAAAAATTTATTGTACCATTTAAGTGTAACAGTGATACAGCAACAGTTACAAGCAATCAACATATATATTTTGGTATAAAGGAGGTTTTTTATGGCTTGGAGCTTTTCTCCCGGAATTCCTGTTTATCTGCAGATCGCAGACAGACTGCGTTATTCCATCATTTCAGGGGAATATCCCCCCGGCAGTCAGATCCCAACTGTTCGAGGTCTTTCCGTTGAGGCGGCAGTAAACCCCAACACAATTCAGCATGCCTTTCTCATGCTTGAAAACAGCGGAATAATTGTAACAAAGGGCACTCTTGGCAGGTTTGTCACCGATGACCCCGACATAATCGAAGAAAGCCGCCATGAACACGCAAAGATCATTGTCAACTCCTTTCTTGACACCATCACCAAAATTGGTTTTGAGAAAGAGGAAATTATTTCCATGATCGAGGAGGAATTGAAATGAATACCTCAAGCGCAAATTTCCCTTCACGGACGGTAATTCAGTGTAACAAGAACAAAGAAGCCAAATTGGCAATTGACTCTTTTTTAAATGCCATCAAGGGAATTGGTTATCAGAAAAACGAAATCATCAACATTGTAAAGGAGGAGCTTAAATGAACATTCTTGAATGTCGGGATCTTACCAAATCCTACAAAAAAGGCTATAATGTTCTGAATAATTTCAACATTCAGATTCCTTCGGGAAAGATCATTGGTCTTCTTGGACCTAACGGATGCGGAAAATCCACTCTTATCAAGCTTATCGCAGGACTTTTACAGCCCAACAGCGGTGAAATTCTCGTTGACGGAATGCCTGTCAGCGAAAAAACAAATGCTCTTATATCCTACCTGCCCGAAAGAACATATTTTGAATCGGGGATGAGGGTCAATGAGCTTATCAATTACTTTTCAGATTTTTATGCCGATTTTGACAGTGCAAAGGCTTATGAGCTTATGAAAGCCCTTGACATCAACACCTCGGCAAAACTGAAAACACTTTCAAAGGGTACAAAGGAAAAGGTACAGCTTATTCTTGTTATGTCACGTCAAGCAAAGCTTTATCTTCTTGACGAGCCCATTGCAGGTGTTGACCCTGCGGCAAGAGAATATATACTCGGAACCATTGTCAACAACTATAACCCCGACGCGACGGTTATTATTACAACCCACCTTATCTCAGACGTTGAGCCTGTTCTTGATGACTTTGTGTTCCTCACATATGGAGGAAACATCATCTCATCGGGCTGTGTTGAAGAAGCGCGCGAAGCATCGGGCAAATCTCTTGATGAACTTTTCAGGGAGGTATTCAGATGTTACAGAAAATCTTAAAATATGACTTGAAAGCGATATTCAAATATTGGTGGATCCTTGCTGTATCCTCATTTGGTATGTCGATTTTAGGCGGTCTTGCATTTAATATTGTCTACAACATTGATGAAATGGACTCCCCTGCATCTCCTTTTATTATCTTGGGCGGAGTTCTATTGATCTTTGTTGCATTTTTCTCAATTTTCGCATTTATTATCGGAAATGAAATTTTTGTAATTTTGAGATTCTACCGCAATTTCTTTACGGACGAAGGCTATCTCACATTTACCCTTCCCGTTTCCCGAGCACAGCTTCTCAATTCCAAGATCATTTCCGCAACCATTGCAAACCTTTCAACAGGAGCGCTTGCAATCATAGAATTCCTTCTCCTCTTCGGACTCAGCCCCATGTGGGATCAATTCCTTGAAATATTCAATGCTATGTCTGAAGCACCCCCTACGGATACTGTAATTGAAGGCAGTCCTATTGCAATTATAATTGGAGTTCTCCTTACGCTCATTATTATCATTGCCATAGTTGCCATAGCAGCAATATGCTCAACACTTATAACCTACTGTTGTATCACAATTGCGGCAGTAATTTCAAAGAAGCACAAGGTGCTTTCAGCAATCGGTCTTTATTACGCAGTTTCCATTGTATACTCCAATGTATCGCAAATCGGATCACTGCTCACATCAAGCGGAATTATGTACTACATAATGCAGCAAACATCTGTTGCAGCAACCCTTTCGGTTCTGGTATTGCTTATACTTATACTTGGCCTTACATGCGCAGCTACACTGGGACTTTACACATTGGCACTTTATATGCTTCACAGGAAGCTTAACTTAAGCTGAGGAGGTGGAGAAAATGAAATTCAACAATAAAAAGATAATATCAATTATAATTTTATCCGCAACGCTTCTTTCGCTTCTCTTTGTTGGCTCCTTCGCAAAGGATCCTGAGGCAAAGCTTGACAGTTATCTCAGGTTTACTTACAATGGCAAAGAAATGCACCTTATCGACTCAAAATACTCGGACACTATTGAATTCGATTTTGATTACTGCGATTGGGACACCGTTGACATTGAATTTACAGGTGACCAGTTCGAGAGCATGCTTACTTACGGAACTACGGAATACTATGATAAAAACGACAAGCTTCGTGCTATTGAGATCTATGTAAATTATAGAACAAAAACCATGCACCTTGAATACATCAGCGGTGATTATTACAAGGATTATGAAGAGCTCATAGATGAAAAGTATTCCGATGTAGACATCTATGCTTGCTCACAGTATACCTTCTCTGAAAAAACAATCAGTTCAGAAATTGATGTTCTTACAAAGGGCGAAGAGGCGAATCTCCACCCAGCAAAGATATATGACACTGTACCGATGTTTGTTTATGCAAAAAGCAGTTCAGGAGAGCTTCAAAGAGAGTGCGGCTTCGTTCTTTACAATGAAACCAACAAAAGCTTCTACTTTATAGATTATCGCTCCAACCCCTTCTCATCATTTGATGATATAGATATTACAAAAATAAGTACTATAAAGGCATACATCCTTGAGGATGCAGAGCTTGTTGCGGAAATTGAAGAAGTTTACAATCGTGATGAAGTCTTCTTTGACGATTTGGAAGTATTTAATGAAGGCGCAATTGCAATTGTTTCATTGATAATCAGTGCGATCATTTTAGGCGGAGGCTCATTGGCTGTAGCCATTGTATTCATGATCAAGGCACGTAAGGCAAAAGAGCTTTACCGCAAGCTTTACACTGCACTTGCCATCATATGCGCAATTTGCTTTGTTCTTGTGCTTGTTTTATTAATAATGGCACTTGTTCTTTGATTAAATCAAAAATGGGCTGTAAAAGGCAGGTTCTCATAAGGAAGTTTAATTTCTCCTTGTAGGGACCGGCGTCCTCGACGGTCCAAAAAGGCATAATTGCAACATAGAAGACAAAAATTAACCCCGACAGATTTTTATAGTCTGTCGGGGTTTTATTACGTCAGGTCGTATGTAGTATATTTTGTCTGTGAAAGCAATTTTTGAAATTTCAAAAAACGTTCTCGTTTTGTTCCGTGCAAAAGATAGTTTTGGAAAGGAAAGACGAAAGCTTTCCGAAAAACGATTTTAGTTTGTAAACCGTTAGTATATAGAAGAATATATCCTTTTTCGATA
>SVUF01000005.1 GCA_015063395.1 Oscillospiraceae bacterium | reverse complement strand
CGTTGAGTTTGACTCAGTTTGTATAGTTCTATTGAGGAGGTCTTCACACCATTCATGCTGTTCGCTCCGAGGTAATTCATCAAAAAATGTTGCCAATTCCGGTGCTCTTCGTATTTCCGCAAGATGAGCGCAGGCGGAAATCAGATTTATTAATTGGTTTCGATCGGCTCGAACAAGTGCTACTAAGCGTTCTGGGAAGATGATAGTTTTCTCATCAAGAGTAATGTTAAATGCAGTACATTGAGCTGCAAAATTGCTCATTACTTCATCCGTAGAGGTCTTTGAGTCATAGCGCAACCATACTTCGCACCACACAGCGGTATTTTCTGTCGGCATATACTCAAACTTACCAAACCAAAATGATTCCAAAACCGCCAATCGAATATTTTCGATGCCGCTTATTAGGTCATTATGTTTTAGTTTGTTACCCGAAGAACTGGATTCGGCGTATGCCTCTACTTTCTTTAAAAACAACGATTCTTTTCCATTTGGAACATATACAGTTGCTTTTATCGTATCATTTTCGTTTTTTACATTAAGCAATCTAATGCCGCTTGATATATTTTCAAGGCTCTTAACTGCCAAATCATAGTTTTGGGATCCGGAAAACTCAAGATACATACCATCTTTGTAATGAATGGCGGCAACTTGTTCTTGGGTTAAATTAGTTGGACGACTACCGGATTCTCTTTGACACTCTTGTATTCTCCGACTTATAAACGCTGCATGCTGAGAAGGATTTTCTCTTGTTGGGAAGTTCTTTGATGGCATACTGCTTTTAGATACATAGTCTAATGACGCTTTAGTATCTGCGAGAAATAAAAGTCTTTTGTTTTCTGGCACGATTTACGCCTCCTTCTTTGAGTAAGCGTTTTTTCGTTCTTTTATCAATGCCATTAAAACATCTTCAGTTATTGAGGAATTATTCAAAATCGATTTTTTAATAGCATCTTCACAGACTCTGATTATCTCAGCTTGGCTTAAAGATTCAGCATGCGAGATTAATGTGGTTGTAACAATAAAATTTTTTTCAAAAGGTGCAATTTGAGCTTCGAAGAGTCTTCGCGTTTCTCTTTCGGTAGGAAGTGAATAATGAAGGACATCATCAAATCTTCTAAACAAGGCTTGATCCAATAATTTTTGATTGTTTGTAGCAGCGATTATAATGCTATCGGAATTGTCTTGTTCAATAAATTGCAAAAAAGAATTAAGTATTCTGCGAGCTTCGCCAACTTCATTGTCCAAATTACGATCAGCACCTATAGCATCAAATTCATCAAAGAAGTAAACACCTGTAGAAAAACTAATGGAGTCAAAGACTTGTCTTAATTTCGCACTGGTTTCTCCCATGAACTTTGTTACAACTTTATCCATTTGAACTGTATATAAGGGTAAACCCAATTCAGATGCAATAATAGAAGCCGTATATGTTTTACCGGTACCAGGATTTCCCTCAATTAGTATTTTCCTCCTGTTAGAAAGGCTATACTTTTGGAGCTTATTTTTGTTTCGGTACTCATTCAATATACGCTTAATACGTTCTAATGTTTCATCAGACACTACCAAATCGGAAAGTTTATCGGAAGGCATAGTAACAGACAACATAGGATTTTGAGTGTTTGGGCGTAATATGTTTGCTTTAATAGCATTTTTTTCTACTATTGCTTTCAAGTCACGAGCCAAAGCTTCATGGTTGTGTCTAGCTTCGTATGCTGCAATTTGGAGAACGATAGTCTTAAACTTATCATCATCGCGATCAAAATGTGCTTTTATTAAATTTTTAAGATGCTCAGCTGTTGCCATATGATCACCTCTCCTAAAATAAATATACATTATAAATTGTAACACATAAAAACAGAAAAGTAAATATCAAATTGTGAAAAATATTTGTAATTTTGTATTTTGCTTTTCTGTTTCAAAAGAAAATGAAATGAATTACTGCTTTTGAAGTTAATTGGATTTTCATGTTTTATAAATAGGAATTGGAGTGAACATAATCGCAATATAAAATATTTAAATTATTGATAAAATAATACGGATAAAAATACAAGTTTACATAGAACTCACAAAAGTTATTTGTTGTATTGAAGATAAACCAAAACTCGTATGTACTAGATGATTCTATCCAGTATATACGAGTTTTGAATAAATACCTTGGTATGTATGACTACAATAAGGCTTAGTACGAGATTGTTGTTAATGCAACTGCTTTTGGCATTTGATTAATATTTCCTTTGCAGAGTTATCTAATGAATCTAATTTATAATTCCAATCTTTGGCACTTACAAATGCTGTAGACACAACAGTAAGCCCGGCTTTCTCGCACATTTTAACAATATCATCTTTACGGAACCTTTTATCGCGTACGATTAGTTCGATTGGCAAGGAACGCCCATGATTAAACTGTTCTCGTCTATATACAATTTGTTCAACTGTATCAACTAAATAGTAGTCGGGATTAAAAATATTTCCTGTAGTTTCCATGATGTTACTAGGGGCTAATGATAGTAAAAGTTCTGGGTTGGTTTTGAGGGAAAAAATGTATTTTGCATTCTTCAAAGTAAGGTCATAATTCATAACTGAAATGATTGCAATCCCTCCAGGTTTTAAATGATAAGAAATATTATTAAGTATTTTTTGATTATGGTAATTATCTGCATATGTTCCAATGACATCGTATAAGCATATTGCTGCATCTGCACAACAACCTAAATCTATTTCTCTGCAATCACCTGAGAAAAAGTTAACATTTTTTATATTGAGTTTGTTTTTATTCTTGTTTGCATGCTCAATATTTTTATCAACATAGTCAATTCCTTTTACTATAATACCATGTTTTGCGATTTCTAAAGAATGCCTTCCTTGTCCGCAACCGAAGTCTATTAGAGTATTTCCTGGTTTCAGTTTACATTCTCTGATTATATAGTCTACTTCACTTAGGGTGTTACTGGTCCATTTTTGTGTTCCTTCTGCATAATTCATTCGCTTGTATGCGGTTTGAACAACGTGATCGGATGCATCTAGCATAGATTGTATTTCGTTATCAGTTAATTCAAATGGGATTTGATCTTGAAATGTGAATGCTAACCATTCCCAACCTTCATCCAGTTTTCCTAATGTCCAAGGAGTGTCATCGCTAATAACATTTTCTATCATTTTTTCGACATCTGAGTGATCTACAAAAAAATTTGTATTGATTTTAGAAGACTCGCTATTAACGAATGTTTCTGTTGCTTCGGATATATAGGGAAGGTGTTCAATTCCAATTGAAATAAGCTTTTTTAAATTATTTTTGATCCTTATGGGGTTGCTTCGTCTTCTTGTTGTTTTCTCTAGGGCACGAATAGCATACGGATTGGCACTTATTATTCCCCAAGCGTAATTATTAGAAAAACCCCAAATGGAATGCAATAGATTTTTGGCGATCTCTTTGTGACGATATTTTTCATGTACCACTAATTGAGTTACCCATGAAATATTACCATAGTTTGGTACTTTTAATTGAAGAGCAATAGCGTATCCAATTAACATATTATCATCTTTGGCATAGTAAAGGGAAGTGTTTTTGTCAGATAACCATTCTAAGAGTTTTTTGGAAGATAGTTTTATGTTTTGTCCGGCTTTAGTTGGATCACCTTGCCCCCATTTTCCATATTGTGTAGAAAACAAGTGTGAACAGTCTTGGATTATATCTTCATATTCTGGATTATCCAGAATAAAAGTGCTAGGACACCATTCATAAGTTATATTCATAATTTTCCTCCTGATGCTCTAATTATTATTTATCTTGTAAAATGTCATCAAATAAAACGGGTATTTTTTCTTGGAACGATGATAACATTAATTGAGCTATTTCACGCATTTGAGGATGAGCGGCATGCGATGTTCTGAGTTTAAAAAAATGACGCCACTCGCGGATATTCATAGTGATAACGATTTCTGTCTTTAAACTATTTGGTAAGATGGCTCGTGCCTCTTGAGGTGATGAGCCTGACCTAATTAGTTGAATATAATTATCTTCAATTTGTTGCATTTGTTTTATCCAAATCAAATACTGATCACTGTTTTCATCCCAAAAACAAGGCTTAATAAATGTGAGTTCTTTTCCAAATTTGCTGTTACTATAATTACAGTATCGAGTGCTTTCTTGGCTATAACTTGCAATTCGATGACGTACAATTTCGTGAGAAACGCCTCTATCACAAATGACGGTAACCGTTATTTTTTCATGTTCAAGCACAGACTCGTGACCTTGATTGATAATGTTTTTTAGGAAAGTTTCGGCAGATTTTTCTGTAATTTTATCTTCACTTTTGTAGCAGACTCTAGCGGCCTTCTCAATTTTTTTAATTATTGTGTTACCATTAAACTCGTCGTTAAAAAGAAAACTAGGTTTGATAATATTCATTATTAAATTCTCCTCTGATAGTTTATTTTATACAAATTGCTGTTGATTGATGAATGTAATTAAAAATATTTTATGAAGATATGTTTTGAATGTCAACATAAAATGCATAGGCAAATTGTTGTCTAAAAATAAAAAATACAATTGCTAATATGCTTTGAAATTATTATAGAATTTCTATTTAACATAATATCAAATTGGTATTCAAAAGTCAACAGTTTTGTTTGAAATTTGAGTATTATGGTGAATTGGAAAGCGAGTCAGAAATATATCATAATGAAACGGAATATGGGAAGAGTTTGTAAACTGTACGAGTGTAAGAAAAAACACCTATTAACAAAAATATAGTTTTGGCAATTTTTCTGACATAATGCAGGGTGAATTTGTTATTGGGCATGTATTCAGCATTTAGTCCGTATTCAAATAGTAAAAAGTTAAATAAGATTCGAGTTTTTTGTGTATCATAGATGAATTATATCGATTGTCATTGGTTCTGAGTTATAAATATTGAGAGGGCTGTCAAAACTTTGACTTGAATTCTGACTTGAATTTTTTTGGACCAAGTAAAATCCATGGACAAATTGCTATTCCAAATGGCTCACTTTGTACATTATTTACAAAAAAGTCGGGTTAAATGGACTGGGTAGAACCAGTGGACAAAAAGATGCCCAAACTGTTAATCATGATGTCGCTGGTTCGAGCCCAGCAGGGGGAGCCAAAAAATTCCGTACACGCAAGTGTGCGGAATTTTTACTTATTACCTATTCACTCTTCACTTTTCACTAATTTGGCGTGTACGGAATTTTAGGTAAGAAGTAATAGTGAATAGTGAAGAAGTATAGGTCGATTTGCGTCGCAAGTCTTCATTTATATTATGTTGTAATTTTATCCTACGAGCACAAAAAACCTCGTTCTTAAGAACGAGGTTTTTTCATTTATGCCGAAGGCACAACATCATTTGACCGAAGGTCAACATCATTTCGAGCAATGCGAGAACATCATTTCTCATTTGTTCGGCACAAATGAACGAGGTTGCACTAACGTGCAAATGATGTGATGCTTCGCATCAATGATGTGGGCTCACGCCCAATGATGTTGCGCTTTGCGCAAACGGAATTTTCAAGGGCTTTTCGTGTTTAGGGGTAAAAACACTCCCATTTCACCATTGCACCTTTTCTACGACCTTTTGGACTTGAACCTGCGACTTTATTGAAATGCCTTGAAAAAATGGTGCGTTTATGTTATAATGAAACATATGAAAGGCGGTGATTACATGTCGGATTTGAAATATAATAGGGCTTTTAAGAAAGGTTTGGCAGCCATTTTGTTCTGCATTATATTGTTCAGTTCCATAGTTGCATTTTTTGTTATATCCAAAATTCAATATGATCAGCTCGTATCTGATATGGAATTGCTTGAGGCAACTATTGTCGATGTTGACAGTCATGTTCGGCGTAGAGGTTTGAATTGGCAGGAGATATATATAGAATACGAAGTGGATGGAATTGTTTATAACAGAGAATTAAAAACCGATACAAAAATATCTTTTAGAGCAGGCAGTGGCGCTCATTTTTCGGTTGGTGAAAAGGTGCAAATATTTTATAATCCTCAAAATCCGGAAATCATTGCATCACCGAGATCTGTTAGTGTAGGATATTTTTGGTTAATATTTGCATTGCTTTTCTTGGGGATTGTTCTGTTTGCCTTATCGTGGATGTTAAAATCGCGGCATAAATATTTAGTTACACAGGATGAATATGACAAAGAGGGCGAGGAGCTTAAAAGAATCAAATTAGCAGAAAAACAACAGAAGAAGCAGGATAAGTTGGAAAGACAAGAAGAAAGAAAAAAGAATAATAAAACGGTAAGAAAAATATTGAAAATTGTTTTGATTTCAATTGTTGCACTAATTGGGGCTTTTTTGCTTTTTCATTTCTTCCGCGGATTTATAAGAGGACTTACGAGTTATATGTTATAGCGTGTTCTATATTAGGGTTCGAAATTGTTGGGTGAACTCAAAAATTTCCGTACACGCAAGTGTGCGGAATTTTTACTTATTACCTCTTCACTCTTCATTTTTCACTAAATTGGCGTGTACGGAATTTTAGGTAAGAAGTAATAGTGAATAGTGAAGAAGTAAAGGTTGCTTTGCTGCACAAATCTTTTTTTTAATATTATTTCTGTTGAAGTATCCTCATCATAGGATGAGATAGCGGCTGTTTCCAAGATATTATTCAATGGAATCAGCTCCCTACAATACTTTTTACTAAGCCAAATATTGCATTGTTTTTTTGCAATAGAAAGTATCCACGGCTTGAAGAGTTCTTTATTACGCAGCTTTTCATATCCGATGTAAGCCGCACAATATCTTTCTTGAATTACATCATCAGCCTCGAAGCTGTTTGGTAATCTGAAATTAATATATCGCTCAACTGCAATACAGTGTTTTTTCAGCAATATTTCAAAAGACAGTTCTTGTTCCATAGCTCCTCTTTTTGTGTTATTAAAACCGGTTTCACTTAATAAGTTGTTTTTTGATGCAAAAAGGTTCAAGTAATTATATCATAAAATCTGAATTTATAAAAAAATAATAAAAACTTCAATTCTACCCAATGAAATTTAATTTTTCAACACTTTATAGATGAAAGGCAGGTGAGAACGATGGATTCCGGTGTTATTTTAAACTATGCAGAAAAAGTATATGGATATGCAGTAAATCACACCTATTCTCACGAGGAGGCTGATGATTTATCTCAAGAGATACTTTTTACATTAGTTCGCGAATTGCCGAAGCTCAAGGATGAAAGCAAATTTGAGCCTTGGCTTTGGGGCGTTGCAAATAACGTAACAAAAAGCTTTAGGCGTCATATGGGAAAACAGCGCGCGATGTTTACTTATGATGTTCCTGAAGATATGGTTTATAATGCTGAAACCTATAACGATCAAGAAGAAGTGTATGACTTTCTCAGATCAAAAATAGCCATGCTATCTGCTATATACCGTGATATTATCGTTCTTTACTATTATGACGGTCTTTCTACTAAGCAGATTTCCGAGAAATTAGACATTCCCGAGGGTACAGTTACTTGGCGCCTTTCGGAGGCTCGGAAAAAAATTAAAAAGGAGTGTACTGAAATGAAAGAAACGGCTTTGCGTCCTAAGAAAATTCACCTTGATATATACGGAAGCGGAGATTATAACAACAAAGACAAGCCCTTTCCAAATGTTTATATTGAAGATGCTCTTTCTCAAAATATTCTTTATCATTCTTATGAGAGTCCATCAACAGTTGAGGAGCTTGCAAAAATCTGCGGTGTTCCTGCATATTTTGTTGAGGACAGAATTGATAATCTATTAAAAAGGGAGGCTATCATTGAGATAGCAAAAGGAAAATACCAAGCAAATTTTGTGATTTGGACTGATAAACACGGAGAATATTGTGAAGAAAATGCGGAAAAGGTACTTCTTCCGATTATGGATAAGTTGGTATCTGCAATAAGATCTGTTGCAATAGAAGCCGAAAAAATTGATTTTTACAAGGCGGATAAAAGCGGTACCGATTTATTTTATCTTTATGGTATTCTTGCTTTTGATTATTTAAGTTGCCGGTATTGCCGACTTCCATACCCCGACTTTGAGGTTAAATTTGATGGATTAAAGTGGAATTACATTGGAAGTATCGAAACCGGAAAATATCGCAGAACAAAGATCGGGGTGAATGGCAGTTTAAATCTTGGAAGCAGAGGAAGTTGTAATCATACCGTTTATTTCGGTATGAATGGAATCGCGTTCAGAAAAATGATGTTTGATCATTGTATTAATGCTTGTGAGGACATTATATTCCGCGGTTATTCGGAAGATGCTTCATCGGTTGCAGAAGCAGTTAAGGCTGGGTATATTATCAAAAAGGATGACGGAAGCTTTTTTGTGACAGTTCCGTGTTTTACAGCAGAGCAAAAAAGAACTTTTGATGGGATCGTAGAAAAATATTTTGCAAAAATTATGCCTGAATACTCACAAGCTGTTGAGAAATTTATTGAAGATTATAAAAAGATTTTTCCTAAGCATTTAGGTGACGACATTGACAGATTGTGTCAAAATATGTTTATGGGCTTGTATTCTGCGGTGGTTTCATATGCGCAGAGGACGGGTGCCTTTGAGATGCCCTCAAAAAACTGTTATTGCGACGTTATGATTCAGCGTTGATGATCAAGAAGGAGGCATTTATGAATAATAACAAAAAAGAAAAAGCATCATTAAAGGAGTCGATTATTTGGGCACTTAAAATGCTTGGAGCATCGTGGGGCGCTTGGCTAATAAGTATTGTTCCTCTCTATATATTCAGAGGTCTTTATAATTACGATGCCACAAGACTCTTTTGGGAAGAGGTTATAATGAGCGTGCTTGGCACAATCTTCAGTTCAATCATTATTTATATATTTGCTGTAAAAGCTGATGAATTTGAGAGAGCCGATACAAGCTATGTAAAATCACTTGCGATAAAGAGCTCCGTTATTTATGGTATTATTTGCGTGGTCTCCATGGGATATTATCCTCTCAGTGTTATAGCAAGCCATATTGCAAGATTTATAACATATTTGATCGGAGGCAAGCTTTACATTGCAGCACTTATTATTGCATCAACAATACTCAACACGTTTTTTGCTTTTGCCATCATAAAAGGTAGTAAACGCGCAAGAAAAAGACGTCAAAAATATGTTGAAGATCTCTTGGGCGAGAATAAAAACGGTTGATATAAGTGGTTATAATACAGGAGGCACCATGAAATACACTACTCCCATGCTTGCCACAGAGCGTTTAATACTTAAAAGAGGAACTTTTGAGGATTTTCAGAAAGTTTATGAATATGATTTCAGAAAGCTTAGGGATATTTGCGGTGAATGTGAATATGAAAAGCTTGATCCCAAGCTTATCGAAGGCTTTGAGCTTTATGCGGATGATGAAGACGTGCTTAATTGGATATTGTTTTTGAAGGACACCAATGAACCTATCGGAGATCTTGTGGCTGACAGAATTGATCACGAGCAAAACTCCATTGAGATCGCATATAATCTCCATCCTGATTATTGGGGACATGGTTATATGCCGGAGGCAGTCAAGGAAGCTATGAAATATTTGTTTGACCTTGGATTTGATAGTATTGTCTGCGCTTATGATGAGGGAAACGTAAAATCAAAAAGAGTTATCGAAAAGCTTGGATTTAATCACTACAAGACCGTTTTGAATTCTTGGGTTAAAAACGGAATTCCAATTACGAGTTATAATTATATAATTTCAAAAGCGGATTTTGAAAATAAAGCACAGAACGAACAATAAAAATTTTTATTCGATAATAATACAAGACTCACTTTTTTAGTCGAGTCTTGTGTTATTTAAAACGGAAATTGTTTTAAATTGACCAAAAATTTAAAGTAAAGCTCTAAGTGCTTTTTATGTATTTTTTATATTGATTAACAAAAGGTGTCGTGATATAATGAGGTTGAATAAAGGAAAGGGGAGATAATTATGAAAAAACTGAGAATTGGAGTTTTTGGAGCGGGCAGAGGAATGGATCTTGCAGGTTATTTTATTGATTTGAATTCTGAAATTGTTGCAATTTGTGATAACCACAAGGAACGCCTCAAGACAGCACTTGCAAAGCTTGATAAACCTGTAGCTACTTACGAGAGCTTTGACAAATTCATTGAACACCCCATGGATGCGGTAATTTTGGCAAATAATTTTTATCAGCATGCTCCCTATGCTGTGGAGTGCTTTCGCCGTAACATTCACGTTTTTTGTGAATGTATATCCAATGGAACAATGGGAGAGGGTGTTGAGCTTGTCCGCGCCTTTGAAAAAAGCAAAAGTATTTATATGCTTGCGGAGAACTATCCTCAGATGTTGTTCAACCGTGAGATGAAGCGTGTGGTGGATAGCGGTAATTTGGGAAAAATACTGTATGCCGAGGGCGAATACAACCATCCTGTAAATCCATGGAATACAGCCTTTACCAAGACCTATAAATTCTACCCGAATCATTGGAGACATTTTTTGCCCAAGACATATTATATCACCCATTCTCTTGGACCTGTAATGCACATTACAGGAGCAACACCTAAAAAGGTTACGGCGTTTGCAATGTTTGCGCCAATGGCAGAGGATGTTCCGAATGCCTCGCACAGTGCGGACAGAGCGGCAAATATAACCACCCTCAACGATGACGGATCGGTGTTCCGTGTAACTGCATGCTCGGCATTTGGTGCGCATCACAATTCCTATAGAATATGCGGCACAAAAGGACAGCTCGAAAATCTGCGCGGCATGGGAGAACAGGTGATGCTTCGATACAACAGCTGGGAAGTACCCGAGGGTGAGGAAAGAGAAAAACTGTATAAGCCCTCGTGGAACGATAAGGACGAGGCATTGATTGAAAAATCGGCTCACGGTGGCGGAGATTTTTTGACTGTGCGAATGTTTGTGGAATGTGTAAACGAGGGAAAACAGCCGCCACATCCCTTTGACATTTATTCGGCAACAGTTATGTCGTCAGTGGGGATTTTGGGATTCCGTTCCATTCTTGACGGTGGAAAGCCATATGATATCCCGGATTTTCGTAAGGAAGAGGATAGAAAACTCTATGAAAACGATTATCTTACTCCGTTTTGGAGCGATGACGGCGGTGAGCCCACGTTGCCTTGCTGCTCGGATCCAAACTACAAGCCCAGCGAAAATCAAATGAATCTGTATTTTGAAGAGTTGAAAAAATAATATATCGGTGAACCTTATAACAAAAAGAGCTGTGAAAACTCAGAAGAGTATTTACAGCTCTTTTTAATTGACTTGTTATTTGTCCTTATCTTTTGATCTGCGTTTTTTTAGTCTGTTGTAGATCATGGTTGCTGCCGCTGTAACAAGGGCACAGGTGCCAAGAGTGGTCATTGTTTGGCTTGCAATTGAGAAGTTATCTCCAAGAATATAAATACCTTTTACACCAAAGAATAGTCCAAAGATAGAAAGAAGAAAGAAAAAGATCAGCAAGATATTGTTTTGAAGCTTATCAAGAAATACATTTAGTAAATAAAAATAAGCAGCAAACAGTATCAGAGAAAGTGTAATGATAATAGCAAGCTCCATGGCAACCTCCGTTTTATGCACTTCTTGCCCGATATTGTATCATATTATCCATTGAAAGTCAAGAAAAAAGGTAAAAAGTATTTATGGAGGTACAAACCTATGTTAATCATCACTAAGCTTATTAAGCCTGTTGGGTGTTGCGAGAATTTTTTTACCGGGGCATAGAAGAATGCATGGAAAAAACATGAGCTTGTCTTTGCTGAAGGAGAAAAGCCGACCGTTGTAATAAACGGAGAGGATGAGGACATGAACAGAGAGATCGAAGCACTTGTCAGAGAAAACGGCTTTACAATGGAGTATCTGTACACCGAGGATCTTCTCATGTTCGGAGAAAGATTTCGCTCATCGCTGTATTCATTCAATCCCGACGGCTCAATACAGTGCTATGAGTTCATGGAGCTTGAGGCGGCATAACAAAGAAGCTTTGGCAAGGACCGTGAAAGCAGTCCTTGCCAAATGAAAATTATTTAAATAAAGAAAGGGAAAAATATGAAAAATTTTGTATTGTATGAAAAGCTGTCAAAAAAAGAAAAGAGAAGGCTCAACCTTCAAAGAAGAAAAAATTGGAGCACCTACGGTGTTGCTTCTCCTGCAACAAGGGTAGTACCCAACAAAAAAAGACAGCTTGAAAAAAAGCTGTGCCGTGAGCTTATCAGGGTTGATCTTGACTGATCTTGACTGATCTTTTGTAAATATCGAGGGCTTGGCGATGGTAGTATCTTTTAAAGCTGCAACTTTTGATTTTTTGTATAGGATGCTTATTGACAAAAACCCTATGTTAGTGTTATAATTACCATGACTTGTTATGCTTAATGGAGAAGAAAAATGAATGAAATGGAAAAACCTGTTGACTGCGGCTTTAATGTAACAGTAACAGAAGCAGGACGCCGACTGAAGCCATTATGTGAGCTTGAAGATGGACTTTTATGCTATAAAAAGGGTACATTCGGAATTTTGGATCAAAATGGAAAATGGATTCCCAAGATAAAGCATATAGCGGGAATCAAGGGACTTCTTGGAAAATTCCGTCCGTTTGAGAGAGTTCTCCGCATGACACCCAGGTGTGCCCAAGCCCTTGGAAATAAAAGCGCTATAGTGTCACACAGCGGAGGGGTGCTGTATGTTGATCTTAAAAGCAATACAGTGACCTTGGAGCATACATATTGCTCGGGAATGAGCAATCCGCTTTCCTTTGCAAGAGTTCAAGGCATTGAGGGCTTTGACAGTGGAATTTATTACGGAGAATACACGGGCAATCCGGAAGGACGGGAAGTGGCAATTTACCGTAGACCCATTGAAGATAGGGGATGTAGCTGGGAGAAGGTATATGAATTTCCAAAGGGAAGCATAACTCATATACATGCAATCGTACCGGACAAATACCGCCGCGGAGTAATTGTCATGACGGGAGATTCGGACAAAGCCTCGGGAATATATCTTTTTACCGATAATTTCAAAAGCGTTATTACTGTTGCAGGTGGCTCACAGCAAAGCCGAAGCTGTGTTGCTTTTCCAAGAGAAGAGGGAATATTTTTTGCAACGGATACACCCCACCAGCAAAATCATCTGTATCTTGCCTGCGAGAATAACGGTGTATGGACGCAGAGGAGCATTGCCGATCTTGACGGAAGCTGTATATACGGAGCGGAAACGGAAAAATATATGCTGTTCAACACCGTTGTTGAAACTGACAGCACCAAAAAGGATTTAAGACTTTTGTTTACATATAAACGGGGCAATGGCATTGCAGATTGGTATACCAAGGTGTATTTGTCAGAGGGGCAAGGCATTTGTCAGCAGGTGTTGAAGTATAAAAAGGACATACTGCCCATGGGACTTTGTCAGTTTGGCAGTGTCAGCTTCTGCCCGTCAAGCGAAAAGGATACGCTGTGGATAAGTCCCGTTGCGGTGAAGAAATACGACGGACGGCTGATGAAATTAAAAATAGAAAAAGAGAACAAATAAGCTCCTTGGAGAGATGATATGATAAAAAAATTACTTTCTGTAAGCCCAAGAGTTGAGGTTATGCTGAAAAGGTTGGCATATTCCTCGGACGGAATGAAAAAGCTTGTGAAGAAGGTTTACTATAAGCTTTCCGGCGGCGAAAAAAAGATTGAAAAAAGCAGAGAAGCCTTTGAGAAGCTTTGCCAAAGGATCGATACGCTGGGAATAGAGAAGGGGGATATACTCATCGTTCACAGCAGTATGGACGGACTTTCAGCCGTTGATGCCTCTCCCATGGAATATATAAATTATCTTTTGGGTCTTGTGGGAGATGAGGGAACACTTGTGTTTCCCGCGTTTCCGAGCTTGAATCGTCCCGATCTTTTTCCAAGAAATATGGAGGAGATACCAACATACATACCTGCAAGAACACCGTCATGGACAGGACTTCTTCCCAATGTGTTCTGCATGTATCCGGGAGTAAAGAGAAGTGAGTTTCCTTATAATTCACTTGCCGCCAAGGGTAAATATGCAGAAGAGATGATGAAGGATAACCTCAAGGCGCAGTGTCCCCACGGAAAAGATACTCCTTGGGAGTTTTGTGTGGAGCATCACGCAAAGGTGCTTTTTCTTGGTGTAGAGATGGAAAGGAGTAATACGCTTCTTCATGTTGCAGAGGACTATATGGGAGAGGAGTGGCCAATAAAGGATTGGTACGACCGCCATGTGTATAAGGTAAAGCTTCGGGATGGAACTGTGGTTGAAAAGGAATTTTTTGCATGCAAGCATTCGTGGACGGGATATTCTGCAATCCACTGCACAATTGCGAGGCTGAAAAAGAGGGATTTGCTTCGCGAGGTAAACACAGAGCAGGTGGCACTTGGCTTTGTTCCCGATGCAAAGAAGCTTGTAGATGCGGTAATACAAGATACCAAAAACGGCAAGCTTCGATATGTTGTGCCTAAAAAATATTTGAAAAAGAAATAAAAACAGAAATAAAAACAGAAATAAAAATACGGAGATAGTGTTATGGAAAAGCTTATTAAAATATTGGAAGAGATCAAGCCCGACGTTGACTTCAAAAAGGAAAAGGATCTTGCATCATCGGGAATACTCAATTCACTTGCAATAATTTCAATAATTGCGGCAGTGTCGGACGAATACGGTGTGCAGATTCCCTTTACAGAAATGGTACCGGAAAATTTTGAATCTGCAGAGGCTATTTATAATATGATCGTGCGTGTTCAGAACGCATAAGGAGAATATGAAATTAATTTCTAACAAAACCTTCAGACAGGCCATAATTGCGGCGGCAGTGTTTATTGCGGCAATTTTGGTGCTTGTAACGGATAGCTTCGGTGCATATACCGAAGGAGCAAAGGTAACACCGGAATGTATCTATGCTGTAATTATGTTCTGCCTTGTGTTCTATTGCTTTGCAACTCAGCTTCTTCCTATTGGAGTGACAGCAATGCTGGGAGCGTTTGCCATGGTAATTGCAGGTCTTGTCAGCTATGGGGAGATACTTTCCAATTTTGCGTCCCAGACAATAATGCTTATTGTGGGAATGTCAATTGTGGGAGCGGCTTTTCGTGAGGTGGGACTTGCTCAGGATCTCGGGCGTTTTATCATCAAGCATTTTTCAGGTCATACAAAGCTGTTTTTGATAATGCTCATACTTTCGACCTGTCTGATATCAGCTTTTATGAGCAATACTGCCGCGGTGGTAATTTTCATGGCGGTGGCTTCATCCGCCTCTGCGGCAAGCGGCGGTACTATAAAGCGCAAGAATATGTTCATGGCAATCGGTATTGCCTCAGTGGTTGGCGGTAATTTAACATTGTTTGCGTCAACTCCCCAAATGTCAGTAAACGGAATTTTGGAAATAACTGACGGTGTCAGAATGCTGAGCAATTGGGATATGTTCAAGGTGGGATTTCCCCTTGTAATACTTCTTGTGCTGTTTTATGTTTTGGTGGGTGAAGAACTACAGAATAAATGCTTTGATTTTGAGGAGACAGCAGAATCAGCTCCTGCAAAGACCGAAAGCACTGCGCCGAAATATAAAAAGTTTTTGACTCTTGGAGTATTCGGATTGTGCATTGTTCTTTTCCTTGTTGGAGAAATGTCTTTTGGTACATTCACCCTTGGAATGAAGTCGGGTACTGTTGCGGTTCTCGGCGGTTGTCTTTGCATAGCGTTTCGCTGTATTCCTGAAAAAAAGGCGCTTGTATCTGTGGATTGGACAACCATTGTAATGCTGGGCGGAATTCTCGGCTTCTCAACAGCGATGAAGGCAAGCGGAGCGACGGATTTTATATCAGCGTTTTTCACTGACGGGTATTTGTCATACTTCATATTGGTGATAACAGCAGTAATCATGACCAACATAATGTCAAACACTGCAGTTGCGGTGATGCTCGTTCCAATCGGTATAAGCATAGCCATGTCAACAGGGGTTGATCCGATATGCTATGTTATGGGAATTTTGTTTGCGGCGAATACCTCATATGCAACTCCCGTGGCAACTGTACCCATAACAATGGTACGCAGTGTCGGATACAGATTTATGGATTATATGAAGGTGGGCGGAGCATTTACCGTTGTTTCACTTATATACACGTTGATTGCAATACCGCTTTTCTACGGTATGCTTTAAGGAGGCTGTTTATGGAAACTGTAATAAAAAAATTTTTTGAAAATGCAAAAAGTTCTCCGGATACTCTTGCGGTAATTCTTGAAAAAGAAAAGATAACCTATGGGGAGCTTGCAGAGTGCGTCAGCGGATTTGCACATTTTCTTACTGACAACGGTGTTGGAAAGGGCGACTGTGTAGTTGTAAAGGCAATTCATTCTGTTGAGTTCACAGTGACTTGCTTGTCATGTCATGCGGTCGGGGCAATTTTTGTACCTGCAGACCAAACTGCTCCAAATGAAAGACTTGAGGAAATTGCCGAATTTGTCGGTGCAAAGATGGTGATTTCCAATGTATACAGCGACATAAAAGGAAGCTTTGCTTCAATTGATGTTTCCAATGTCATGACCGAAGCGGAAAAGCACAGGGGAGAGATGTTCACACCCGTGGCGGAGCTTGAGGCACCTGCTGACATAATGTTTACAACAGGAACAACGGGAAATGCAAAGGGAGTAATGCTTTCTCACCGAAATCTTACTGCAACCGTGCTTACTCGCATGGAGCGTCTTGATATCAAAAAGAATAATGTTGCCTTGACAGCGGTGCCGATCAATCATGTTGCACCAATGAGAGAGCTGTATCTGAATTTGTATAACGGATCCACCGTGTGCTTTATTGACGGTGTAATGAAGATCAAGGCATTCTTTGATTTTCTTCATGACTATGGGGTCACATCTCTCTATATGCCCCCGTCCCATGTGCATTTGATTTTGAATATTGCCGGAGCAGAGCTTGCCAAATATAAGGATCAGATCGACTATGTCTATATTGGATCAGCTCCTTTTGATGAGTCAGGTAAGGAAAAGCTTTGCGCGGTGCTTCCCAACACAAGACTTTTCTATTCATACGGCAGCTCCGAAAATGGCTCTGTGTCACTTCTTGAATTCAGTAGAGATAAAGGCAGGGATTCATGCTGCGGAAATACATGCAACGGAGTTGAGGTCAAGATCGTTAACGATGATTTCAGGGAGGTTGCTGTTGGTGAGGTCGGTCTTGTTACCATAAAAACAGAAATGAATATGATGGGATATGTAAACCGTCCCGAGCTTAATGAGCAGGTATTTCGAGGAGAGTATTTTCTTTCAAACGATATGGGATATTTTGACAGCGAGGGCTTTTTGTATATCGTGGGACGCCGTGACGATGTAATAAACGTAGGTGGACTGAAGCTTTCTCCCACTGAGGTTGAGGGTGCAGCAAGGGGCTTTGAGGCGATTGAGGACTGCATATGTATTCCGAGAAAGGATACTCTTGTAGGTGAAAAGCCGTGTCTTTTGGTGGTTATAAAGCAGGGTACGGAGTTTAATTCCAAGGAGCTTATATCCTATCTTCGCGGAAAGCTTGAAAACTTCAAGATTCCCGAATCAGTAGAGATCGTGGATCATATTGAAAGAACAGCAAACGGGAAGCTTAACAGAAAGGCGTATAAAAAATGAAGATCCTTCAAATTGAGACTCTGTACAGTGCAGGAGGAATTCCGAGAATCGTCCGTTCCCTTATGGATGTCGTGAAGGAAAACGGAGATGAATGTAAATTTGCCTTTGGGCGTCAGCGAGTGGAGGTAATTCCACAGCATAAGGAAGATACTTTCTTAATGGAAGGAAAGCTTGAGGTATATACCCATGTTTTGAAATCAAGGCTTTTTGACCGCTCGGGTTTCGGTTCAAAGGCGGCAACAAAGAGGCTTATAAAATTCATCAAGGAATATGACCCCGATGTAATACATCTCCATAGCCTTTTGGGGTATTATATCAATATAAAGGTGCTTTTCAACTATCTTGCAGAAGCGGGAAAGCCTGTTGTATGGACTCAGCACGATTGCTGGGCAATTACAGGGCACTGCATACATTTTGTAAATGTTGGGTGTGATAAGTGGAAGACGGGATGTCACTCCTGCTCACAAAAAGGCACATATCCGCCAAGCATTTTTGCCGACAGCTCAAGGAGAAATTACAGAGAAAAGAAGGAGCTGTTTACATCGGTTCCAAACATGACCCTTGTGACTCCGTCGGAATGGCTTGCAGGGTTCATGAGGCAGTCGTTCCTGTCGAAATATCCGATAAGAGTAATTCCAAACGGAATTGACCTGAACCTGTATAAGCCCATGGAAAGCGATCTGCGGGAAAAGTATAATATTGGTGACAAAAAGATCCTTTTGGGTGTTGCAGGTACATGGGCGCCAACCAAGGGGCTTCATCATCTTTGCAAGGCGTATGAGGCTCTCGGAAGCGAAAAATATCAGCTTGTGGTCATCGGAGTATCCGAGGAGCAGCAGGCTTCACTTCCCGAAAATACCATATCATTCAAGCGTACCACCAATGTGGAGGAGCTGATCAAATGGTATTCCGCGGCGGATGTATTTTTGAATGCCACCACGGCGGATAACTTTCCCACGGTAAACCTTGAATCGCTTGCATGCGGCACTCCTGTAATTACATTTCCCACAGGGGGAAGCGTTGAAAGCGTTGACAAGACCTGCGGCATTGTAACCGAGGCACAGACCACCGAGGCACTGATCAAGGCGATAAAGGAGCTTGAATGCTCCGAAATTACAAGGGAAGCATGTATAAAGCGCTCTAAGCTTTATGACAGTAAGGCAAGATACCTTGAATATTATGAGCTTTACCGTGAGCTGTGCGGAAAAAATAAATAATGTGCAAACAAAAAGAGCTGTAAAAAACTACTATTGGTTTTCTATAGCTCTTTTTTACAGTGTTTTTTGTCACTTGCGGTTATGTTTTGCAAAAATGAGTCGATTGATTGTTGAAAATAATTGTCAAATCTTAAAATCTCTATTGACAATCACGCGATTGTGTGCTATAATATAAATAGAATCGGAGGATTATTGTATTTTGCGGGAGATTTATAAAATGGATAAGAAAAACAGTGTGATAAAAGCTCCAAGACAGTTTGCCATGGATAAGCAGTTCAATGCATTTGTGGTGTTGGGGCTTGCGACCATAGCCTTGGGAGCTTTTAGCTTTGATGAAAACGACATCGGATTTTTTGTATTTTTGATGCTTCTCGGTACTTTTTTTATAGCAGGAGGCGCATTTGCCATTCCTTACGGATATTTCTTTGATAAAGACGGTGTCTCGGTGATGTATGTTTTTTATTCCGAGGAGAGATATTTGTGGCGAAATATTTATTATATAATGGCAACATACGACAGCCTGTCAAGCAGAAACCCCATACTTGACCTTGTGTTTTCACAGGTGTTTGAAATTGGCGGTGATGTTGAGGGCAAGCATAGATTTTATATGAACGGACATATAAGAAAAAGCCGCAGAACAAGAAAGCTTATTGAAAAATATTGGGACGGAAGGATCACAAAGGAAGGGGAAAATACCAAAAAGAAGTCCAAAAAGGCAAAGGAATTGAAGCTTTTGTCAGATGAAGTTGCGGCACTTGAAAGACAGGTCAGAGCAGAATCAAGGCGTTGGGTGGAAGCCTTCAAGGGCAAAGCTGAGAGCTTGGGTCTTGAGATCAGGAGCGAATATATTTATATAACCCCGAATTTTGACGAAAGAAAGTCAAGACCGAATTCACCGTATAAATACACTATGATATTGGAAATATGTAATATCGGTGAAAAGGACGAGGATAAAATTATTCTGATTGATGCCGACTTAATAAACGTACGGCTTGGAAAAAGGGCATACCGCGGAGTTATAAACAAAAAAGCGGAAGCGGAATTTTACTCCATTATGGAACAAACTCTTGATGAGATCAGAAAAAATGGCATTGAGGGTATTTTGGGTGGAAATGAGGAGAGCTTATGAAATTTACAAATGAAAAAAACAGGATCACAATGGGGATTTTTCCTGATTTTTTTATCGGTGCAGGGATAATGCTTATAGCTTTCATTGTGATAATATGGGAAAACGTAAGTCTAATGAACAGTGAGACGTATGATCTTTCGGAAATAATTATTCCTTCGGTGTTCCTGATTTTTGTGTGGAGCTTGATCGTATATTGCTTGAAAAAAGGAAGTGCAAGAATTGAGATCAATGATGACGGTATAATCTACAAGGATCTGTTTTCAAGCTACAGCTACCGATGGGCTGCGATCAGAGATTTCGGAATCTCCTACTCCGGAAACGGAAAAAACGGCAATACATATTATAATTTGTATTTTTCAACCGAAAAGCAGGAAATAAAGAACATGGAGAAAAAGAAGCTCAAGGGAAAAATGATAAAGCTTGTTTTGGATTATGAGGAGAGTATGGGAGCAAGAGATAAGGTCATTCCGTTTTGCAGAAAAAGAACCGCGGTAATTCCGTTTGTCTGCAAAACACTTTCAATATATGAGTAAAGCTTTATAATATAAGTGGAAGGCAAATAAAAGGGCTGTAAAAAACTCGGTTTGAGTTTTTTACAGCCTCTTTTTGTAATTCAAAATGTAATTCAAAAATCAAAGCTTTTCAACCTTAAAGTGATTACCGAAAACATAGAGATAACCGTCAATAAGCACTGCGCGTTTAGTATTCGGTTCGCCCTTAATGTCAATTGACTTTATAAGCTCCAATTTTTCTCCGTCATATTGTAACAGGAGATAAAGCTCGGAGGAGCTTTCGGGAACATTGGGATCGCGTACTGTAATGCCGAATCCTATGAGCTTATTTTCCCGATCGATCAAATATGCTTTGTAATCTGTGGGAAAATTAGAGTTTTCTATTTCATAGCTGCAAACGGACTTTACAATGTATTCGCCTTTTTGGTATATTTCGACCTTAAAGGTGCTTTTGCTGTTTCCAACCCCGATGCCAAGACAGAGATCGTCCCCAAAATTTACAAGGGAGCTGGAGTATCCTTCGATATCGCCGGTATCAGTATAGGTAATATTTTCAATATCGGAAAGGTCAAAGAAGAATACAGGGTCAATAAAAGAGATAACCAAGGCGGTGCAGACATAGGCACGATCCTTGTTAAAACGTACTGACTGTACGCTTTCTCCTTTGGGAGCAAATTGAGTTACCGATGCCGCGATCTTCATTTTATTAATATCTATACAATAGAGATCAGCAGATGTAGTTAAGCCCTCTTTATAAGTATATTCACCTGTCGAGGTTACAGCTCGTAAAATACCGTTGTACTCATCTAACCAATATTGATTTCCGATACTGCCGTCAATGACAATGCTTCCCTTGGGGGTAAGCTTATCATTGGCGTATGAAAGTCTTGAAATTTCGGTAACCTGTTTGCTGAAAAAGCTTTGGATGTTGTCTTCTTCTAATAGTTCTTGATTATAATCGGCGTAAGTGCGCAGGATATAAATATTATTTTCTGAAACATAGAAGAATGATGAATTGGTGGAATAATATGCTACTGTATCCTTAATGTCAAAGTCTTTTTCATTGATTCTCGTAACAACGGTATAATTTCGGTATGTTGTAAAATCGGAGACAATGATATCCTTTGCGGGAATTATTTCAAAACCCTCGCCATGATCGATATGGGGAACAAAGGTTTTCTCATTGTTGAGATCGTAGCGTCCTCCAATGTCGTATCCATTGAAAAGCAGGATGTCGCCGTCAACCAAGCGCGAATCCAAATAATAGCCCAGCACTGTGATCCTGTTCAGCTCCTTGATGTTTTTGGGATCTGAAACATCAAGGGAAATAAGCTCTGTGTTATCAAAATGGTTATATTCCTTGTGATTGTAATAGTAAGAAAGAATAACGGTAACGCGAGTACAGTCCTCGGAAAGATAAAAGCCTTTAATAACCATATTTGATCCGTCAGATCTTTCATATCTTTCTGTGACCGTATATTTTCCAACCATTTCTGAGTTTTCGCCGTCAATGGAATATATACAGAGTGTTGGCGTATTGCCGTACAAGAAAATGGGATGGTGCATATAGTAAATATATTCGTCGCTCCTTTTAATAAGATCTGCTTCGATTACGCCGTTTACTTGATTGTCTGTAATCTCTTCGTATTTACCGTCGCTTGTGTTTTTATCGTTCGGTCCAATAGCATCGGGGGCACCGGGATCGGGTGATAAAGAACCATAGCTACCGGCATAATCATTACTATTCAACAATCTGGCAATTTTTGCATAAGGTCTGCTGACATTTGTATGGACAAGAACAAAGCTGAAAACAAGAATCAGAAAACAAGCTGTAACTGATATTGCTGCAGACATCCTGCTTCTTTTGTAGCTTTTTTGGGTTTTTGTTTTTGTAATATTTTCTGGGTTTGCGGCAAGAATATACTCATCGTTAACGAGGTTTAAAATATCAAGTGCTTTTTTGTTTTTCATATTATTATCCCCTCTTTCTCAAGATGTTTTTTGAATTTTTTTCGTGTTCTGTGGAGTGTGACTTTTACGTTTGCCGCGGACATGCCGTAATCCCTTGCGATTTCCGATATGTTTGAAAAATACCAATACCTACGCAGAAAGATATTACGTGTGACTTCGGGCAGGGAATACAAAAATGAGTTTACAGCATCCCTCAGTACAAGCTCATCGGCAAGGGAAAAACTGCTTGCGGGATCGGGAATGAACTCTGCGGCTTCCTCAAAAATAACATCATTGTCATTCCGACGCTTTTTTGTATTTTGGGCAGCATAGCGATTCAAGGATAAGTTTCTGATGATTCTGCCAAGATATGTTCCGAGATTTTCGGGAGATTTTGGGGGAATACTGCTCCATGCGGCATGTAAAGTGTCGTTTAAACACTCCTCGGCATCCTCGTGTGAGCCCAATATCCCATAGGATATGCACCGAAGGTATTTACCGTATTTTTCTTCCGTATGGTTGATTGCTGCTTCCGATCGCTCAAAATAAAGCTCAACGATCTTTTTGTCGTCCATAGTGTCACCTCCTTATTGTATTCAAGGCCTTTCACCATACAACACAGGAAAACATGGAAAAAGGTTACAGGTTATTTAAAAAATTCAAAAAAGGGGCTGTAAAAACTCGGGGTAAGTTTTTACAGCTCCTTGTAATAAAGCCGCGACTACCCTTTAATTATATCACAGCTTTTTTGAAAAGTAAATAGTTTTTGTGCAGAAAAATGAAAATCTATGTTTTGCCTAAAAAATAATTGTAAAGTTCGTACAATATACCAATTGATTTTTCGAGAAAAATGTGCTAATATATAGATGCAAAGGAAAGTAGGAATAAAAAAGAAACGGAAGGTACGGTCCAATGTACAATTAAAAAACAGACTTCATAATAATCGGGATCAGAGATAAGACATAGATAGGATATAAAAATGATCCGTGAAGTCTGAAAAATCAACCTTTAAGTCATTAGAGCCTTACACAAAATAAGTGGTATTCTCATTAGAGAAATTTAAGTTTAAGAGTGTTTATGTGAAGAGTAGATCCAAGGTCTTAAAGGAATAATACGAAAGAGAGGAATAAAATAGATGTTAGATATCAAGAACCATAAGTAACCCTTGATTGCGGAGTGTGTATCGTGATCAAGGGTTACTTTAATTTTAAGGGAAAACGATCATGGACTTGCATAGCGGGTCTTTTTTTTTATAGAATTTTCAAAACATCTTGACAAATTGAATCTTATGATGTATAATAACACATGTAATGTAACATGCGTTATTTAAAGAGGTGATAAAATGCCGCCGAAGGCAAAGTATACTAAGGAACAGATAGGGGACGCAGCCTATGAGCTTGTAAGGCAAAAAGGAATTGAAAATCTCAGCGCAAGAAATCTTGCAGCCTTTCTCGGAACGTCAACCGCCCCGATTTTTACAGCTTTTACAGGAATTGAGGAGGTTCAGAACGCAGTTTATCATAGGGCATGGGAGCTATATTGCAGTTATATAACCAGGGGACTTGAAATGGAGCTCTCCTTCAAGGGAACGGGACTGATGTATATAAGGTTTGCAGGTGATGAGCCCAATCTTTTCAAAATGCTTTTCATGAGCAGTCAGGGGAAGAAACCTCCCAGTCATTATTTTCCGGCAGGAGATTCCAACGAACCTCGAATCAGAGATAATGTTGAAAAAAACTATGGTTTATCAACCGAAAAAGCGAAAAAGCTGTATAATCATCTGTCGGTGTATGCCCACGGAATTGCAGTAATGAAGGCGCAGGGAAACTGTGTTTTCACCGATGATGATATAAGTGAAATGTTAAGTGAGATGTACAGATCTCTTGTGAACGGAGGAGAATTGTAATGGAAAATATAATTGAGATCTATAATTTATCAAAGTCCTTCAAGGATATAAAGGCGGTAAACGATCTTGGCTTCAAGGTGAAAAAGGGAGAGCTTTTTGCGTTTCTCGGAGTTAACGGTGCGGGAAAATCCACAACCATAAATATAATATGCGGAGATCTGAAAAAGGACAGCGGAAGGGTGATTGTTGACGGACATGATCTTGATTCTGACCCTGACGGAGCAAAATCAAAGCTTGGAGTTGTTTTCCAAGGCTCCGTGCTTGACAAGGCTCTTACGGTAAGGGATAATCTTGAAAGCCGCGGTGCTCTTTACGGACTTTACGGAAGTGCGCTTCGGGAAAGGATCGCGGAGCTTGCAGAGCTTCTTGAGTTTGAGGATCTTTTGGGAAGGACTCTTGGAAAGCTTTCGGGAGGACAGAGGAGAAGGATCGACATTGCAAGAGCGCTGCTCCATAAGCCCGAGATACTGATTCTTGACGAGCCTACAACGGGGCTTGACCCACAAACGCGAAAGCTTTTGTGGCAGGTTATTGAGACCTTACGCCGAGAAAACGGTATGACGGTCTTTTTGACCACTCACTATATGGAGGAAGCGGCGGAGGCTGACTACGTTGTGATCCTTGACGCGGGAATAATAGCGGGTGAGGGTACACCTCTTGAGCTGAAGAATAAGTATACGGAGGATTATATAACTCTGTACGGTGTATGCGAGGACGATATAAAGAAGCTCGGCGGCAGATATGAGGCGGTAAAGGACGGCTTCAGAGTATATGTAAAAAATACCCGTGAGGCAACGGAAATGATAATCAGCCACCCCGAGGTATTTTCGGATTATGAGATCGCCAAGGGTAAAATGGACGACGTATTTTTAGCCGTAACGGGCAAAAAGCTGGAGGGAGGAGCTGATAAATGATGACGGTAAAAAAACTGATAAAGAGAAATATAAAGCTTTTTTTCAAGGATAAGGGGATGTTTTTGGTTTCCCTTATAACCCCCTGCATACTGCTTGTGCTGTACGTTACCTTTCTTGGAAACGTATACCGCGACAGCTTCATTTCAACACTGCCCGAGGGCTTTGTGTTTGCCGAGGAGCTTGTAGACGGATACGTTGGCGCACAGCTTATATCCTCTATATTGGCGGTTTCATGTATAACCGTTGCGTTCTGCTCCAATATGCTGATGGTTCAGGATAAGGCAAACGGAACGAGAAGGGATCTTGCGGTATCCCCGATAAAGTCCCACGTCCTTGCGGTCAGCTATTATTTCGCAACTATAATATCAACGTCCCTTATATGTCTGTTCGCGATGGCGGTGTGCCTTGTATACGTTGGAGCCGTAGGCTTTTATATGAGCGTTGCCGACGTGCTTTTTCTGGTGCTTGACGTACTTCTGCTTGTAATGTTAGGAACAGCCCTTTCAAGCGTTATAAACTTTTTCCTATCAAGCCAAGGTCAGATCTCGGCGGTGGGGACTATCGTAAGCTCGGGCTATGGATTTATAAGCGGAGCATATATGCCCATATCCCAGTTTTCCGAGGGGCTTCAGACGGTAATTAAATTTCTTCCGGGAACATATGGAACCTCCCTTGTGAGATATCATTCCATGAGGGGCGTACTTGAAGCTATGACGGAGAACGGCTTTCCCGAGGAGGCAGTCACCGCTCTTGCAGATGTTGTGGACTGTAATATTTATATAGGAGAAGACCTTGTAAGCGTGGGGATAAAGTATTTGATCCTTTCCTTGACCGTTGCGGCGCTTGTTGGAATATATGTGCTTTTAAATGTATATTCAGCAAGATCAAAAGCTGTAAGAAAAGTATAAAAAGACATTTTTTTCGGTATTTGATTAAAGATACCCAAATAATAATCAAAAGAAGGCGCATTTTGAGTGCGCCTTTGTTTATTTTAATAGTTGACTTTGGAAAAATAATGTGATAAAATCAAATGAGTATGAAGAAAAGGGAATGGTATCAAATATGGGATCTGCTGATATTGCATTTATAAATACTTGTAAGGATATACTTGAAAACGGAACATGGTGCCGAGAGGGTGTCAGACCGAGATGGGAGGATGGCACAGAGGCTTGTACCATCAAGAAATTCGGAGTGGTGAACAGATACGATCTGTCACGTGAGTTTCCTCTGATAACAATAAGACCCATATCCTTGAAGCTTGCGGTGGACGAGCTTTTGTGGATCTGGCAGAAGAAATCTTCAAACATCAAGGATCTCGGTTCGCATATATGGGATTCATGGGCGGACGAGAACGGATCCATCGGCAAGGCTTACGGATATCAGCTGGGTGTCAAGCATCAGTACAAAGAGGGCATGTTCGATCAGGTGGACAGGGTGCTTTATGATCTGAAAAACAATCCGGCAAGCCGCAGGATCATGACAAATATATATACATTTGCAGATCTTCACGAAATGAGGCTCTATCCATGTGCCTACAGCATGACCTTCAATGTAGTTGACGGAAAGCTTTGCGCAATACTCAATCAGCGTTCACAGGATATGCTTGCGGCAAACGCATGGAATGTAGCTCAGTATGCAGCCCTTGTGATGATGCTTGCGCAGGTCAGCGGACTTGAGCCCGGGGAGCTTGTGCATGTAATTGCCGACGCTCATATTTATGACAGGCACATTCCAATTGTTGAGGAGCTTATAAAGCGAGAGGTGCATGAATCGCCAAAGGTAACCCTTGACAAGAGCGTTACAAATTTCTATGATTTCAGAGTGGAGCATTTTAAGGTTGAAAATTATGTACACGGGGAAAAGATCGATAAATTCCCTGTGGCAGTATAAGGAGATTATAAAATATGAAAATGATTGTTGCGGTTGATCGCCAATGGGGGATCGGCTATAAAGGAGATCTTCTTGCTCGTGTGAGAGCGGATCTTATGAATTTTAAAAAGCATACTGCGGGAAAAACCGTTGTATACGGTTCAAATACACTTGCAACATTCCCCGGAGGAAAGCCTCTTAAGAACCGAGAGAACATAATTCTTCATCCAAGTGTGGATTTCAAGGTTGAGGGTGCAATTGTTGCCCACAGTCTTGATGAGCTTTTTGAGATTTTGAGAGCAAGAGAAAACACGGAAAATGTTTATGTAATAGGCGGAGCAAGCGTATACACACAGCTTCTTCCGTACTGTGACACTGCCATTGTAACAAAGTTTGATAAATCATACGAGAAGGACGTATATATACCTGATCTTGATGCATCAGATGCATGGGAGTGCCGTGAGGTTGGAGAAAAGCAGGTTTCCGATGCCGAAACCGATACAGAAGGCGGTCTTGAGTTCTATTTCACGATTTATGAAAGAACCAAAGAGCACAGGACAATATAACAGGAGAAAAACAATGAAACTAACAAAGGGTAAGATCGGCTCAATAGTCAAAGAGTATCTTATCATTACATTCGGAATATTACTTGTGGCAATCGGAGCTCACTTTTTTAAGTTTCCAAATGCTATTTCCACAGGCGGCGTAACGGGTATCGCGGTGGTACTCCATCAGATAATCCCGTTTTTGTCGGCAACCAACATTGTAACCATATTGAATGTGGTGCTTATAATTATAGGATTCATTTTTTTGGGAAAGGACTTTGGAATAAAGACGGTATACGGCTCAATCATTTTGTCGGTGATGCTGGAGATACTTGACGTTGTTGTTCCAATGTCAGCGCCTCTTACCAATGAGCCATTTCTTGAAATGATCTATGCCGTGGCGTTTCCGGCAGCAGGCTCGGCAATTCTGTTCTACTCGGGCGGATCCTCGGGCGGAACGGATATTGTAGCCATGATCGTGAGAAAGTGGGTAAACCTTGACAGCGGAAAGGCACTTTTGGCAACTGATATAATTTTCGTGCTTCTGACATTCTATAATTTTGAGACAAGGTCGCTGTCAATGCTGACGGGCTTGCTTTCACTGCTTGGCTTGCTTTTGAAGTCGTTGGTTGTTGACAACCTTCTTGAAAGCCTTAATCAGTCCAAGAAATTCCTTGTAATCACTTCGCATAGAGATGTTGTGGAGGAATTCATCAAAAACGATCTGAACCGAAGCACAACTACGTGGGAGTGCGAGGGTTCGTATACACATACAAGAGCATATGCAATGATATCGGTGATGAACAGATATCAGGCATTTCGTCTGCGTTCCTTCATCAAGAAGGTTGACCCACAGGCATTTATTATAATCACAAGCACCTCTGATATAATCGGAAAGGGCTTCCGTGAAATATGAATTATTAGAGCTGTAAAAAACTTAGATTTGAGTTTTTTTCAGCTCTTTTTTATAGGAAATTACTCAATTTCGTAGTAGATCAAATTTAAATAGGTGTACTGATGTAGGGTACAGTATCCTCTGCACCCGTGAACTGCCTTTTTATTTGCAAACATTAAAAATGAATTTTTTGAATAAAATTTGCATATTTTATGTCTGATTTAAGTATACAGTGTTGACAAAATTGTGTAGATCCCCTATAATTATTTTGTAAATATTATTCAAGAAAGGAATATTATTATGAAAAAATCATTAGCATTGGTACTCGCGCTTCTTATGCTCCTGTCAACATTGGCAGCGGCGCTTCCCATGGGAGTATTTGCTTCGGATTCAGCAGAGGTAATTACCGAAACAGCCGAAGATTATACAGGTACATTGGGATACGGCGGATATATTGTAAGAAGCAAATCGGACGGCTCGATCATGCTTTCTCCGTTTATCAGTCAGCTCAGAGCGGCTGTAAATGCAGGAGCAAATCTTGCTGACTACACCATTGAAATGACATTTTCAGTTTTGACAGGGGACAACGGAGGAGTTGTCCATACATTCGATACCGTTTCTGCGACAATCAACAAAAGTAACGGACAGTATTTTGATATCTATTTGAACGGATCCAAGGGTACGACGGGATTTTGTCCCACTGCCGGAAAGTTCTATGATATTGAAGTAAAGATCTACAAGGGCTACGGCACAGCATCACAGACACTTGAACTTTACGGAACATACAAGAGTGCCGAAATACCCACAAGCATATCCTCTTCCAATTATTATACCCCTACTCCAACTCCTGTTGTTGGACAGCAGATCACAGAAACAAAGGATGATTATACGGGTTCATACGGATATAACGGCGGCATCCGTGTAAAGAGCGACAAATCCATAATGTTCTCTCCCTACATTACAGAGCTTATGGCTCTTTATAATGCAGGAGAAAGCATGAGTGATTACACAGCGCTTCTTACCTTTGAGCTTCTTACAGGCGTGGACGGCGAGGTTGAACACAAATTTGATACCTTCTCGGCTTCTCTCACAAGAAGCAACGGATACTTTGATATATATCTTAACGGTTCGAAGGGAAATTCGGGCTTCTGTCCTACAGCGGATAACTACTATGATATAACCGTTGAGATCTATAAGAATTACGGAACTGCAGATGCAACTCTTGCTATGTACGGTACGTATAAGAGCGCATATGCACCTGCAAATATTGCGGACAGCACATATTATGTTCCCACGCCTACAATGATACAGATCACCGAAACCACAGAGGCATATACGGGCTCCAAGTGGTACAGCAGCGGAATCCGTAAGAACAGCTCAGGTCTGATCATGTTCTCACCCTTTATATCCGAGCTTCGCGCAGACTGCGATAAGGGCGCAAGCGCAGATACATACAAGGTAGTTGCTGATTTTGCACTGCTTGACGGTGAGGGTAAGGTAGTACACACATTTGAAAACATTACGCTTAAACCCAATAAGTCCTCCAACGGAAAGTATTTTGATATACCGCTTCAAAGCGCAACCGTTGATTGCGGATTTTGTCCCACGGCGGATTCAACCTATAACGTATACGTTGAAATATACGATTCAGAAGGTGTTCTCAAGTATTACGGCGAATACAAGAAAATAACAGCGGCTTCCGCAATTGCACAGAGCAACTATTATGTTCCCACAGCGGTTCCCGGGGCACCCATTGAGTACAATATAAGCCTTTCATACAGCTTCAACAATGCTCTTGCAGGTTCTGCGGCAGGTAAGATCTTTGTAACTGTTGACAAGCCCGGCTATTTTGCAATTGGCTGGGGAGACAAGGACGGTAAGGCGCTCAGTGTTAAAACAGGGGACAAAACTCTTACATATTCTGAACTTAACTCATTTGTTCTCACAGAGTCCAACGGAGGCTCATATGTTGAAAATGTGATTGGATTTACTGCAATTCCTTACGGTGCTGAATATGTAATAATCACCGATAGCGCTGACAACGTACTGAAAACCTTAGCGCTTCCCGAAAATAAGCTACTCAAGGACGAGGCTCCCGAATATACCTTCGGAGTAGTTTCTGACATACATTTCAATTATTTCTTTGATTCCACCAAGGAAACCGACTATGCAGAGGGTGCTTTTGATACAGCGCTTGAATTTTACAAGGCAGCAGGCGTTGAGCTTGTTGCGGCAGTTGGTGACTATAGCCTTTATGCAGAGGAGGAATCCTATAAGGAATACTACGAGGCAGTTGCCAAGAGCGGACTTCTTGTAATTGCCTGCGGCGGTAACCACGAGCTTTATGCAAGTCTTGACGTTATGTTTGGCGAGGACGGATATTGGCGTACATACATGAATGAGGGCATCTACGACGGAAGTGTTGATGGTGTTCTTGATATTGCCGACAACGGAATCGACTTTACATACCGTATTCCCGGTGTTGATGATGCGGTGTTCATATCCCTTTCACAGTGGTATTGGGACGGTCACAGCGCAACTCAGGAAAAGCTTGTTGAGCCCCAGCAGCTTGAATGGCTTGAGGAGCAGTTTGAGCTTCACAAGGACGAAACTGTTTACTTCATGTTCCACACATATCTTTCCGATGATGACGGAGAAAACATTGACGGACAGGGAGATCTGAAGAACCCCGGAGGATATAGCTACAACGGTCACTACAACACATATACAAGTGACGAAAAGGTTCTTCGCGGACTTCTCACAAAATACGATAACGTAATTTGGTACAACGGACACAGCCATTACGAATACAGCATGCAGATGTTCAACGAAAATCTGAATATTTACGACTATCAGGGAACAACTGCAACAATGGTACACGTTCCAAGCCTTACAAACCCCAGAACAGTTGGCGTAAATTCAACGTCCTACAGCTCACTTTACGGTGAAGCATCACAGGGCGCCCTTCAGTTTGTTTATGACGGATACGAGATCATGAACGGTGTTGACCTTTGGGGCGAGGAAATACTTTCATATGCTTGTTATATAATCTATACCGATAAAACGGATATAGTTGACGGCGGAACGATTGAAGGAACAGAAATTGAGTGGACATACAATGCACAGCTCAATTCATTGCGTATTGTCGGCAACGGTGCAATTCCCGCATTTGATGAGGGTGAGGCACCATATGCAAAGTATGCAGAGGACATCCTTTCACTTTATGTTGGCGGCGGAATTACAGCCATTGGTGAGGGCGCATTTGCTGATCTTGTAAATCTTGATAAGGCAGAGCTTAAAGAAGGTGTTGCAACCGTTGGAGCAGATGCTTTTGCAGGAACAGTACTTACAACTCTCATTCTTCCTGAAAGCCTTGTAAATATTGCGGACGGTGCATTTGCAGATGTTGACGTAATTGCAAATATCGTTTATGGCGGCACTGCAGAAAAATGGGCACAGCTTTCCAAGGGCAACGGAAACGAGGCTCTTGACGGCTCAGCAACCTTCAGAAAGGTAGTCATTACATTTGTTGCAGGAAATGTAACTGTAGAATACGAAGTAAAAGTAGGGGATGTTCCATCATATCCCGAAATACCCACAAAGGATCATGAGGATGACAGTAAGCACTATCTCTTTACAGGATGGACTGACGGAACAAAGAACTATTTACCTACTGATAAGCTTCCCAAGGCAACGGCAAATGCAACATATACAGCACTCTTTGCCAACGAGGTAGAAAGATATGTAAGCGGTACACTTTCAAACGGAAGCATCACTTGGACACTTGACCGTAAGGCTGCAACCCTTACAATTTCAGGAACAGGCGCAATGCCCGATTTTGCAGACTCCGCAGCGCAGCCTTGGGCGGCATACGGAAGCGAGATCGTAAAGGTTATAGTAAAGAGCGGCGTTACAGTTGTAGGAAAGAATGCATTCAGCAGACTTGCGGTGCTTACAACAGTAGTAATTGAGGAAGGCGTCACAACACTTCAAATGGATGCACTTGCATACAATGAAGCGCTCATGACTCTCACCCTTCCTTTATCTCTTACAGTGATTGGACAGGGAACTGTATATCAGACAAACAACATAACAACTATATACTACGGCGGCAGCGAAGAACAGTGGAATTCATTCTGCGAAGGAATTACAACCTACTACAACGACAACCTTAAGAATGCCAAGAATGTAATTTATGCAATTACACCTTCAGTTGGAGGATTCGTTGAGGTTGACGGAGTAACAAAGTATGAATATGCTGACGGCACATACGCATCGGGATGGTTTGAAATTGACGGTGTTGTATACTATGCATCGCTGATAAACGGAGAGGTATTCAAAAACGACAAGAAGATCGGCGGAAAGTATTATTTCTGGAATGACGAAACAGGATTTGTGTTAGCAAGCGGATTTGTAGAGCTTCCCGAGGGAACAGTATGCTATGAAAACGGTGTACAGGTATACGGTTGGCGCCATGAGGACGGAACAGGTCCCAAGGTAGTTGGCGGAATTTCCGAGCAGTATTCACATAGCCCCGAAGGTCTTTACTACTTCCTCTCTACAACGGGATATATGGTAACAGATGCCACATACAAGATCGGCGGATATGTACGTGAGTTCAACGATGACAACACAGTAAAGGCAGTAAACGGACTCCAGACAATCGCAGGAGAGCTTTATTACTATGAAAATGGCGTAAAGCAGACAGGTTGGAAGGAAATTGACGGTGTAACATATTACTTTAGAGCAAGTGATGATGTATACGGCAGGGCTGCAACAAAGTGGATGTATATTGGTGACAGGGTTTACTACTTCTGTTCATCATCATCGGCAACTCCCTATGCACTTAAAGATGAAGGCACCATCGGCGGTATTGAATATACATACTCCGAGGAGGGCTACATACTCTATAACGGTTTTGTGAACGTTGACTTCGCAAATGCTGCAAACAGCAATGCTGCGGCAAGCATTCAGAAGAGAAACAGTACAACAAGATATTACGTTGACGGAGAAATGCAGACAGGATGGCAGCAGATCGACGGACTTTGGTATTATTTCTATGCAATTGGTTCAGAAAACGGATCAGGATATTTGTGTAACGAGACAAGAACAATTGGCGGAGTAACATATGTGTTCACTTCACAGGGTATCTGCCTTAACAAATAAAAAACAAATGCCTTGAAGCAATAACAATTAATAAGGCACAGCAGCTACAGATGAATGGGAAATTCAAGCTCCTTGTGAGTGAGCCGTTTTGGAATTTTCATATTCTAAAATTGAGTGATTTCCCATAAACATAAAAATGGGGCTGTCTCAGATACTTTTGGTATTTGGGACAGCCCTTATGTTTTGTGTTGAATTTTTTAGTTAAGTTTTTTAAAAAAATGATGGTTATGCCTTCGATAAAGTCATGATAATTACTTCGATGGGCTTCAGAGATGCTTCGTTAGTAAATTTTGTGAATTCTTTTTCCGTCATATCGAAAAGTGAAACACCGTTGATTTCTGTGTTTTCGGGAGCTTTTTCAGGGGGTAAAAGCTCAAACTTGAAAAACTTTTCCTCAATATCTACATTACTAAAGGTATATCGGTCAATGGAGAAGATCAGCGTATTATCCTCTTTATCTGCAATAAAAATACCATGGATAAGAAGCTCGTTTTTTCCTATACTGTTTCCGCCCGTGGCTGTAAATTCTCCGCTTTGTTTGTTAAAGACAATATTTACGTAAATAGGCTCACCGCCAACGATCTGCTTTTTATTCTCGGAATAAATGATTTCGGTGGACTCGTTTATAACAAGGTCATATTCTGTGTCCGTGGAGTTTTTTTTCAGCGTCAGCGTACCCTCGCAGGTATTGATTTGATCGCCGTTATAAAGACCGGAGGCGTGCAGAGGTATGTCTTTGTAGGTTTCCACCGTTTTGATGTTGATAGTGGGGTCGGGTGATTTATAGTTAAAATCAATATGAATTTCAAAAGGAGCATCCCCCGTATCGGTAGAGATTATATTTTCGATATAAATATTCTGAAGCTTTGCTCCCGAAACGGTGTAGGACATCTCAAACTTGTTCTTTGAAAGAGCTTCTGTCAAATTGTCAGTTAATTGTGTAAACTCTTCCTTGGTCATAATGCCAATTTTTTCATCAAATAAAATTTGAATGTCTTCGTTGGTTTCGATCTCCTCTTTTAGGTGTTTTTGAATTTTCTCCCAAGTGGAGGCATTGATCTTAATATTTACGGTTTTGGAAAATGTAAAATCCATAAAGGACCAGCCGTATACGTTTTTGGTATCGATCATATCAAGACACTCTTCAAAAATCTCGGCTAATTCCTTTTCTGCTTTTTTAAGCTTCTTTTCCTGTTCCAAGGCTTCATCGTTTGGGTCTATATAGCTAAGAAGCAGATCATATTCCTCTTGTGAAAGGGCATAACGTGAGCCGCTGTCAGGGTGGAAAATTGATCTATCCAGCTTTTCTTTAAAGCTTTCAAGAGGAATATATACGTAATCCTCGCTTGTTTCATCAAGACCCGAAATTCCGATCAGCTCCTCGGTACAGTAAACCTTCATGGTATATTTCTTACCCGTTCTGATCGTTGAGGTAAGGTCTGCATACGTATAATCTGAAGAAAAATTAAATCTACCGTTTAAGGAAAGATTATAGGGTCTTGGAAGGTATGAATAATATGACCCGGAAAAACCGTTTTCGGAATAATAATCAAAAAGGGCAAAGGCGTCCGTATGGTCTGGCGCAAAGCAGTCCAGCGTATTTGAAATTGCCGAGGCGCTTGACGTGGAAATAAAAAACGACACAAGCAAGGCGCTGATCAGACATATTCCGCATATGGTGAGTATTATTCCGGTCTTTGTTCTTTTTTTATTGATTTTGGAACGGTTTGAAAAGATCGCTTCCGTGTTCGTCGTTTCGTCACTTGGCTTTGCGGAAATTATTTCATTGTTTTCGTTCATAAATTATCCTCCTTGTTATTGTTTCTATCATCTATAGTATAACACAAATAGATTTTTTTGTCAATAGAAAAGCTATGATCGAAAAAAGAGCCCCCAAAATTCATAAGCTGAATTTTTGAGGCTCAGTATTTTTATAAAGACTTTTATAATCTTTTTTGAAATTTGTACCGAATGTGTTATTGGTTAATCTCTTCCAAAGTGGGAATCTTGTCGGTGAAAATGACCTCAACGTCCTTCCACTTTTCTTGATAGCTGTTGAACTCGATTTTGTCCCATTGCTCCTTGTTTCCGATATAATAGATGCGCTTAGGGACAACGTCCTTTCCAAAGGCATCCTCGGCGATTTCCTTAATGGAGGAGGGAAGCACCAATACCTTAATGTCACCGCCGCAGGCATAGGAATCGAGGACCTTAACTCCATGAGGGACGATCATGGACTTAAGGTGATTACCGTGAAATTGGAGCTCTGTAATAGTGATATGTTCAAGGACCTCGGTTGGAACATATAAGTAATCTCTGCCATAACTGATGTAATTCAGCATTTTGTAGCTTCCGTCTTCAAGCTGTTTTACGCTGAATGATAAATGCTCATAGCCGCCTGTAAAGCGATTGGCAATCTTACAGTGCTTACAGCATTCCAGCATGCCGGTTCGTTCAATATTGTCCATTCCCATGAATTTAACATGTAACGAGTGATATTCATGCTGCAGCTGGTTAAATACCTGGGAAAACTGTTGTTTACATTCATTACAGTAGTATTTTCCGAGTCCCACAGAATTACATGTCGGAGCGGAGTATTCAAGCACCTCAAAGTTATGTACAATAAGATCTCCGGTATTTTCATCAATATACGCCTTGTGATAATCCCGGGTGATGTTTGACGGCAGATCATAGTAGGCATCAAAATACAGATTATTATTGTTGCTATTGAATCTTAATACAATGTAGATATCCAAGCTTTCATTGTATATGTATATTTTTTCCTCAATTGGCGTTGTAATGCCGTTGACCTTTCCTTTGGCTTTTACATAATCGGAATAGGCAGAGGAATAGGTGTTGATGGCATTTACAAGCCCTGCGGAGTCGTAGATCAGCATGTGGTCGGTGGAATAGGAAAAGAGTGTAGAGCCTGTAATTTCCTTTACGATATTGTCAAGGGGCTCAAAGGGAATTGTGAGGAAAAATTCCTTGAATTCCTTTTCACTCATTTCAAGCAGAGAGATATGTGTAACATTTTCCTTGCTTGGAGTTTTTGAGGGAAGGGAAAGATCGGCGCGAAAAACGGTGCTTTCAATGTTGGTGTCTCCAATTTCGATCTCATCAAGGGAGGCAAGCAGTGTGCCTTTATTTTTGTTAAGAAGGAAATAACCTTGAATATAAACATCCTTTCTTTCCTCATTCTTTCCGCCTGTAATAAAGAACTTTCCGTTTTCTGTGTTGTGGAGGAATCGGTAATATTGGGGATCCTCGTCAACGCGTTGATCCTTTTGATCCGGCTGTACAAATGTTTTATAGTTCTTTAAAATAAGATCATAGACATTCTGACCCTTGTTTTGCTTCAGTGAAAAATTGACTCTTTGAGTTGCTATGAGGGAATAGTAATTTGGTCTATCTTCGTCAACCGTGGTTTCGATTTTTCCGCTGAAGCTTGGATTGTTACGAGGGTATGTAAAGTTCAGCTTAATTTCGGTCTTGTTGTATTCCTCGTTGGATTCATCTGTAAATTCAGAAACAAGATGAAGGGTTTTGATCTTTGCGCCGTCTATTGTATAAGATACCTTCACATCCTTTTTCGAGAATGGGCGAAAGAATTGACCAACTGTGGAAAGAAGCTCTTGTCTGGTATAGCTTCCGTAAACCTCGTCAAAAAGAATTTCCAGCTTTTCATTGTTGTTGATCTCGTCAATGATGTAATCGTGGACGATTCCCACTTCATCAGCATCGAGGTCTCCGGAAACCGTTTTTGCAAAGCAGAAGGTCTCATAGCTCCAAGAATAGTCAACATCGGTGAAAACCTTACTGTAGGCGTTTGCAATTATTATTGAAAGCTCCTCTTGAGCCTTTTTAACCTCTTTTTGTTTTTGCTGATCGTCCTTTGTGGGATCAAGAGTTACCATCAAGCGCTTGTAGTCATTTTCGGAAAGGGCATATCTTGAGTTGCTGTCGGGGTGAAAAATAGAATTCTCAATATTTTTTCTGAAATCCTTTGAGGAAATATACACATAGTCATCGGGGTTGTCGGTGAGACCTGAAATTGCAAGATATTCATTGTCATAGTAAAACCGCAGGTTGTATTCCTCGTCACCCGAGCCCTTTATCTTAAATGTCATAAAACCGACGTCATTTGTTGCTGTAAACTCGCTTTTGAATGAAAGGCTTACGGGAGAAGGAAGTTCTGAGCTGATGGAGCCCTCAACGCCTTTGGTTGAATACCTGTCCATGAGGGAAGCAAGATCATTGAGGTTCAAGTCATATTTGTTCAGCGTATTTGTAATTGCCAGCTGTTCCGATGTGGGAATGAAAAAGTAACAGCAAAATGCGATGATAAGAATAATGACAGAGCCAAGAATTGCAACAAGCTTTTTAATCTTGGAGCCTTTAGGACCAATTGAGCTTTCGGCGGCTGCAGAAGCATCAACATCTGTATCATTGACAATTATCGGGGTATTATTGAGTTCGTTATTGTTGTTCATGTAATCTCCTCCTGTGTTTATTGATTGTCGACCATTTGTAGTCTAACACAAATAGACTTGTTTGTCAAGGGATTTTTGAATAAATCCGAAATTTGATAATAAATTAGGGTTGTAAAAGATCAAGCTGATTTTTACAACCCTATGAAAATTAAGGTAGTCAGATATTATACGTCCAAGTATTTGCAAAGGAGCTTCAAGGTATTTTCAACACCGTCGCGGTGGGAGCGTTCATATCCGTGGGAGGCAAAAACACCTGCACCGATAAGACCGTGGCGGATGTCGTGTCCGCTTCGCAGAGAGGCTTCAACGTCGGAGCCGTAGAAGGGATAAACATCAACTGCGTAATCTGCCCCCGAGTCCTTTGCGGCGTTAATGAGAGCGGTGGTCATTGAATAGCAATAGGGACCCGATGCATCCTTTGCGCAAATGGAAACCTTGTGCTCACTGCCCATCAGTCCTGAGCCAACACAGCCCATGTCAAGAGCAAGACCCTCGGTTACACCTGCAGGAATGGAAGCAGCGCCGCCGTGACCGATCTCCTCATAAACTGTAATATGGGCATAGATACGTCTTTTTGGAGTGATGCCATTGTCCTTAAGATATTTTGCAAAGCCAAGGAGCATACCCACAGCAAGCTTGTCATCAAGGAATCTGGATTTAATATATCCCGAGGTAGTGATCTTTGTTCTCGGGTCAAAGCAAACAACGTCTCCGTTTTCAATACCAAGAGCGCGTACATCGCTCGATGAAGAAACCTTTTCGTCAAGTACTACCTCCATGGTGTCAAAATTGCGGTTTGTAGAGTCATAGCTTCCATTTACATGTACGGAGGGATTGCAAAGCATAAATGTTCCCTCGTAGGATCTGCCGTCCCTTGTATAGACCTTTACATTTTCAAACTCTGCACCGTGAGGGTGGATTCCGCCAAGCTTGGAGATCTTAAGTCTACCGTTGCCCTTGATCTCGCACACTATACCGCCAAGAGTATCGATGTGGGCGTAAAGGAGAAGGGCGTTTTCAGTGTCAACACCGCCGAGATCTACAATAACTCCGCCCTTGTTTGTAAGGGAGGCTTTAAAGCCAAGGGATTCAAACTGAGCCTTTGTCCACAATGCCGCTGTGTCTGTATAGCCTGTGGGGCTGTCAATTGCAAGTATTTCTACGGTTTTTTCAATTGAATAATCGGTATATTTTTCAAAATTCATAAGATTTCTCCTTTATCGGTGGTTTTGTTGTTTGTATATTATACCACCTCCATCTATGATTGTCAATGCTTTGGAGAAATTAACTATATAACAAGTTGATTTATCAACATTTATTGAGCGATCCTACAATATTTTACCAAACATGAGGATTTATTGAAAAAAGATGTTGACAAATCAACGTTAATGTGATATAATCAAATTGTTGATAAATCAACATCGTAATTTTGATTAAGATAATAACCTCCAAAAAAAACGGGAAGCTTTTGCGTCCTCCGATAAATGCAATAGGCAACGAATTTCCCGTAAAATTACGAAGCTCAGGATTCATTGGGCAGGAGGGGCTGTAAAAAGCGAGAAATCCATGAAAGCTTTTTACAGCTCCTCTGATTTTCTATTGACAAAAACTTGACTTAAACTATATTTGGATATATAATCATAATGTGAGGTCGGCAATATATAAAGCGGTTGACCTGTGACAAGAACAAAAAACAAAGGGGGATCTTATGACCAACGAAGATATTAGTTCTTTGGTTGAAAAGCAAAGGAAATTCTACAAAAGCGGAGCTACAATTGCTGTTTCATTTCGCAAAAAACAGCTTTCAAGGCTGTATGATTGTGTGAAAAAATATGAAAAAGAGATAAATACGGCGCTTTACGAGGACCTTGGAAAAAGCGCTTATGAGGGCTTTATGTGCGAATCGGGCCTTGCGCTGACGGAGATCAGCTATATGCAAAAGCATGTGAGTAAATTCGCCAAGAAAAAGAGGGTCACAACACCTCTTGCGCAGTTTCCTTCCCAAAGCTACAGAGTTCCTGTACCATATGGCAATACACTTATAATGAGCCCGTGGAATTATCCCTTTCTTTTGACAATTGAGCCATTGACCGATGCAATTGCCGCAGGTAACACAGCAATTGTCAAGCCAAGTGCATATTCACCTGCCACCTCAAAGATCGTAAAAATGATCATTGAGGAGTGCTTTTCCGAGGAATATGTGGCAGTTGTCACAGGAGGAAGAGCGGAAAACGCTGCGCTTCTTGACCAAAAATTTGATTTTGTATTTTTCACAGGCAGCCAAGGAGTCGGCAAGGAGGTGCTTCGTCACACGGCAGAGCATCTGACACCGGCGGTACTGGAGCTTGGAGGCAAAAGTCCGTGCGTTGTGGACAAAAGTGCCAACATACCACTTGCGGCAAAGAGAATCGTTTTTGGAAAATATCTCAATTGCGGACAGACCTGTGTTGCGCCCGATCATATCTACTGCCATACCGATGTTAAGGATAGGTTCATAGAGTGCGTGATAGGTGAGATCAAAGAACAGTTTGGTAAAAAGCCCCTTGAAAACAAGGATTACGGCAAGATCATCAATGAGAAGCACTATGACCGCCTCATGTCATTGCTGAACAAGGATAAGGTCATATTTGGCGGCGG